>JBDOMS010000381.1:0-2151 GCA_039831735.1 Pirellulales bacterium | reverse complement strand
GACTATACAATCTTCGAGCTTTGATATCAGAGGAGTTTGTAAAAAAAGTCCCAGTGTAATCGGAGGTCAAATAACCTCAAAAGTTTTTGCAATTCTTGATACTGATGTCCAAGTTCGTCCCGTGACACTTATGGTCAGTAAAGTCACGGTGAAGAGTTCAGCATATACCAATATTCTTATGGGGACAGTTCAAGGTGCCATTGCAAATGGGGTGTTGGATGCCGTGCGATCGGGTGATATTCCGAAAGAAAAAGCACATGAGTTGGGCATCATCTGTTCTGTCTGGCTCAATCCGGGTGCAGCAAAAGATGAAAACCTTGATCATGAAGCATTATTTGATATTCACCGGCGTGCCATGGCGCAAGCCATTCGCAAAGCAATGTGCCACGAGCCAACCATCGACTGGTTATTAGAAAATCAAGAGAAGGTGACGCACAAATACTATCAGCGGGCGTTGGATGCAAAAAAGTCATAAGAAAATATGCTTCATGGGATGGCTCCAAAAGTGGATAATGTCCAACGCATCGTGTTTTCCCAGAACAAGTCCTTGGATATGTCCATAAGAACAAGGAAAAATGAAGGCTGCTTTATTGTCACGTGTTTTTTTGTCACTGATTATCATGCCCTCAATGACAGTGGCGTTGGGAGGAGGTCAACGGTCTAATCATGAACCCCCGAATGTTCTTCTTATTGCAATAGATGACATGAATGATTGGATAGGATGTCTTCATGGTCATTCAGGAGGTTATTCACCGAATATTGATCGGCTTGCAAAGCGGGGAACACTTTTTGCAAACGCACACTGCCAAGCACCTATCTGTAATCCTTCTCGTACGTCCATCATGTACGGCCTCAGGCCGTCAGGTACGGGAGTGTATATGAACTCTCCAAAGCCATGGTCTATTCCAGCCATGAGCACGTGTATCACACTTCCGCGTTGGTTTGCCAAGCATGGCTATCATACGATGACAGCTGGAAAAATATATCATGGCTCCGGATTGCCAACAGGTGACTTTGATCATGTAGGACCTCGTCCTGGACAACGTTTCAAAACCGATACGCGAATTCGTAAAGATCTTCCCAAAGGTGTTGCGGGTCTTTGGGACTTCGGTCCTCAACACTACGAGGATTCAAAGTTTCCTGATCATATTGATGCAACATGGGCTATCGAGCAGCTTGAAAAAGAACATGCCAAGCCGTTCTTTCTTGCAGTTGGTTTTTACCGTCCGCATGTTCCCTGGTATGCACCTGACCGTATTTTCAAGGACTTTCCGTTGGATGAAATAGCCTTACCACCAGTAAAAGATAATGATCGTGATGATATTCCTCCAGTTGCGTTTGAGGTTAGCCATGTATCATCACCACCACCTCATGCGTGGTTTGTTGAGCACAATGCATGGAAGCCAGCAATCCAGTCGTACTTGTCCTGTATCCAATGGACAGATGAGCAAGTTGGTCGTCTTGTAGCCGCATTAGATCAGTCTGAATATGCTCAAAACACGATCGTTGTATTGTACTCTGACCACGGGTTTCACCTTGGTGAAAAACAGCGTTGGGTGAAGTTCTCGCTATGGGAGCGATCGACGCATGTACCATTTATCCTCTATGTACCGGGTCGGTTCGGAGGAACAACAGTGCAAAAACCGACCGAACTCCTTTCCATTTACCCCACGCTTGTTGAGCTCTGTGGCCTCCCTCCCAATGATGCTGTTGAGGGTCGATCGCTGATACCGCTTTTAGAAAAACCAGATTCTGACTGGCCATACCCAGCATTGACAACTCATGGATATAAAAACCATGCGTTGCGAAGCGAGCGGTATCGATACATTCGTTACTATGACGGATCAGAAGAATTGTATGACATGCAAACAGATCCCAATGAGTGGGAGAATCTTGCGAGTGAGCACAGACTCCCAAGACATCAAGCAATCATTGATCAATTCACTCCTTATCTTCCCACACAAAATCATGCTCAACAGCATGGTGGAGCCAGAAAAAGAAAGTAAATAAAGACGTATCCTTGAGCGACTGAAAATCGAGTCAATTTTCTTCCGAAGAGGTTTTGATTTCTTTAACCAGCCATTTTGTGAAGCCAAGGATTGAGTGTTTGGCTAAGTTGTCTTTATTCCACTCAGCATCACAAAGAAGATG
>JBDOMS010000237.1:0-2153 GCA_039831735.1 Pirellulales bacterium | reverse complement strand
TTCGAAGTGGTTCTCTATCTCTCCTTTTCCTTCCAGATGCGTCATTGGTTGTCGGCGGGACCAATCGTGGATGGGGGTCACGAGGAGCGGGAGACTTCGCACTTCAACGCGTACAATGGTCAGGAATAGTGCCATTCGAAGTCTTGAACGTACATGCCCTCCCGAGAGGCTTCGAGCTTTCATTTACTCATCCGATAGACGAGCAACTTGCACTGAAGAAGTCATCATGGAATGTCAAGGGATTCACCTATATCTATCAATCGAGTTATGGCAGTCCTGTCGTAGACGAGGAAGAGTGTGGGGTTGAGAAAGTTGAGATTTCTCAAGACAGAAAAAAAGTCCGCCTGATTATTTCAAATCTTCGCGAGGGTGTGATTCATCAAATCACAGCTGCAGGAGTACGATGTGATGAGAAAGCCGATGAAGAAATTGCTGGGCAGCCTCTGTTACACGATACCGCATGGTATACGCTCAATCGTATACCACAACAAGAATAGGCACATGGATCCAGGGCATTTTTTTATGTACACGTCACCCCAAGGCATTGTTGACAATAATCGACTCAGAAGGTGTCAGGAATAAGCACCGTATCGACTGCGTGAATCATCCCATCTGAGCAAGTGATGTCTGCATCAAGAATCGTGGCATCGTTTACTAGCGTAGTATTGCCATCTTGAGTGATGTTGACGAAGCCTCCTTTTACCATCTTGAGTCTCTTTGCCTGAATCGCTTTTTCTTTATCAAACGAGCCTGGGGCAACATGGTAGGAAAGAAGGGCAATGAGTTTTTGCCGACTCTCTGGCTTGAGCAGTTCAGCAAGGAGTGCATCAGGGAGTTTTTTGAACGCGTCATCCGTGGGGGCAAAGACTGTGAGGGGATTGTCCCACTGAAAAAAAACTGTGAGTTTTGCTGAATCGAGAGCTTGTTTGAAGATCGTAAAACGTCCATCAGCAACTGCTGTCGCAATGAGATTCAGGGATTGGGATGCTGGAGAATCCACGGCGGACGAAGATCTTTGTTTTCCCTGGCCTTTTCCGTAGGTGCGAATCCATTCGACTTCTAAGTCAAAAGGACCTTGCTTTTTGTCAGCAAGAAGAATCCAAATTCGCTTGATATTTGATACATCAAGTGTTGCATCTGGAAACTGACGGCCTCTCCAGCTTCCCTTAAAATCGGCAAAAGGAACTTTGACCTCAATCCACTGCTCTGCTTTGGTTTGGAACTTTCCTGAGAATGAAATTGGGTTGCCACGAAATGCTGCTGTTGAATCGAGCCGTGCTTCATACGTTCTTCCATCTCCGCGAACTTTCAAGAGAAGACCAAGATCATTACTGAGATCCAAGTCGACGGATTGGCTACGAGCAGTTGAAAAGCCACCATTATTCTCGAGGGAAAGATTTCCCCAAAAACGCATGGTGTTGTCAGGAGTGTATTCAACGTTTCCCTTCGAACGCCCTCCCATCACTCCATCATTCACGATTTGCCAAGACAGCTTTTCATTTTCAGTTTGGGTGAACTCCGTAATGGATTCGGCGTGAGCAGAAGTGTGAAGTAACGCAATAAAAAAGGAGAGGCATAGGAACGGCACGATGACTTTACACAGTCTCTTGTTCGATGCAGTACTCACAGAAGGACTCCTTATTTCTCTTAGAGGGCCAAACGGGCCAATGGGTGGAAAGAAGAGGCAGATTTGAAAGTTAGGAATATCAGATGTTATAGGCAAAAAAGCGCAAGAGGGGAGTCAGTTGTGAAGGAAAGACCCATTTTTGATTCAAAAAAAACCCATTTCTTTTCACAATGCAAGGTCATCAATAGTCGCAGTGCCCAGACATGTTCGAGGAACGATGCATTTCTCGTTCTCAGGTCGTCTCGAACGATTCCGTGATTTTTCTACTTCAAATGTGGTATTTCGTAATTATTGCTGCTCAAAATAGGTGCTGATCGCCATGCGATGCAGGTATTTGGTGGAGGGACCAAAAAACGACACTGCTTTGTGCAGCAGTTCCGTTGAATAAAGAGGTGTTTTAGGGTAAAACACCGATGGGTTTCCGAGGTCTTCAAGCCTCGACCGGGATTTTTTTCTTATTTCTCATTGGACTCATATCATGAAAAATCTAAACATAAGAAAGGCCTTCACGCTCGTTGAATTGCTG
>JBDOMS010000047.1:0-9299 GCA_039831735.1 Pirellulales bacterium | reverse complement strand
GACTGATCCCGTGGTGACTGATCCGGTAGTGACCGATCCGGTAGTGACCGATCCTGTAGTGACCGATCCTGTAGTGACCGATCCTGTAGTGACCGATCCGGTGGTGATCGATCCCACTCCAGTCACACCAACCACTCCATCGGATTCACCAATCGCAACGCATGACAAAGTGCTTGCAGCCTACTTTCCTGAATGGGGTATCTATGGACGTGATTACCAACTTGATGACGTCCCTGGAGATAAACTCACTCATCTGATCTATTCCTTTGCCAACCTTACAGAGGCTGGAGAAATGACTTTGTACGACAGCTATGCTGCCGTTGAAAAAAGATTTTCTGCTGATGAAAGTGTGAGCGGTGAAGCTGACCTTTGGTACTATCCTCCAGAAGACCCACGGTCTGAACAAACAGTTTGGGGGAATTTCAACCAACTGTCGCAACTCAAAGACAAGTACCCTCACCTGAAAGTAAGCATAGCAGTAGGAGGATGGACGCTCTCCGATCATTTCAGCACTGTTGTTTCAACAGAAGCTGGTCGACAGACATTCTCTGACTCGATTGTGAGCTTCCTCACAGAATATGAAGTCTTTGATGGCATTGACTTCGATTGGGAATACCCAGGTGGTGGTGGAGAAGCTGGCAATTCAGTCAGTCCAAACGATGGCTTGAATTATGCTCTGTTGATGACTGACGTTCGCGCAAAAATCGATGCACTCGGTGAATCGAGGGGACGTTCATATGAAATATCCGTTGCATCTCCTGCGGGTTTGGATAAAGTTGCCAACTTCAACTTAGCTGGCCTCACGCCTTCGGTTGATTTCTTCAATGTGATGACGTATGACTTCCACGGCACGTGGGAAAGTACAACAGGTCACCAAGCAGCCTTCACAGGTGACGCAAGTGGCTATGACATCGAAACTTCAGTCAAGGCTTACCTTGATGCAGGAGTCGCACCTGAGCAAATTGTCCTCGGTGCTCCAATCTACACACGAGCATGGAGCGGAGTTGCTGATGGTGGTGATGGCGGCTATGCCGAAACAGCGTCTGGAGCTGCTCCAGGAACATTTGAGGCAGGCAACTATGACTACAAGGATTTGCTTGCTGAAGTTCAGAGCCCCGATAGTCAATGGCAGCTTTATTGGGATGACTCCGCTCAGGCATCGTATCTCTACAATGCATCCGAGGACATTTTCAGTTCCTTTGAGACACCAACGTCAATTGCTCTCAAAGCTGAATGGGCAGAACAACTTGGCCTTGGTGGCATGATGTTTTGGGATCTTTCCAATGATGCAACCAATTCACCGGAGAGCCTTATTGACTCTGCATATCGCTCATGGGTAATGGGCGAATCATTTGATTCCATTCGCTCAAGTTCATCACTCACCAATGAGATTATTGTTGGAGGAGACGGAATGATCACGTCTTTCGAGGCAGACTGGGAATAGGTACTAAACAAATGACTCCGCTGTCTCCTGAGGAGCTGGCCCGTATTTCAGGGGCGCCATGGTAAAACTGGCCCGCCCCTGACTTACGCTTCGCACCGCTGCTGAATAACCAAACAGACTCGCCAGAGGAGCTTCGGCCGTTAGCACATTGACTCCTCCACGAATCTCAGTCGCTGTGATAATGGCTCGACGCTGCTGAAGATCGTTGATGACGTCACCAAGGTGCTCCTCAGGAACACTGACCTCCAATTTCATTATTGGTTCTAGAAGCACGGTTCCTGAACTATCCAGCATCCTATCGATAGCTTCAGCAGATGCCATTCGTATTGCAACATCAGAAGGGAGAGGGTCAGGAATGGGGCTTTCGAGTACGGTAATTTTGATCCCCCACAGAGGACATCCCTTGAGACCACCTCGCTCGACACTCTCTCGAACGCATTCAGTCATATTTTCAGCAAAGCTGGCAAGTGCATCACTTTCGGGAAACCAACCCTGCTCAACAATGGGTCCTGTTTGATCATCAATTGGTTCTGCCTGCACGGATACTGCAGCAGTGAGTTGCTGTCCACTCACAAGACGATCAATTTTTCCTGTCACTGAAGTTTTTTTCTCAAGTGTCTCTTTGTAACTCACACGAGGCTTATGAACACGACACCGAAGATTGAATTCTCGCTGTAGTCGATGTCGAATGACCTCTAGGTGAAGTTCTCCCATTCCAGAAATAAGTGTTTGCCCTGTCTCTTCACTTTCAACTGCACGAAAGGTCGGATCCTGGCGTTTCATCATCTCCAGTGTGTCAGCGAGCTTTTTCCTTTCGAGACTTGTCTCTGGCTCAATCGCCATCGAAATCACTGTCTCGGGAAACTGTATTGTCTCAAGTACAATGGGATGGCTCGCATCACAAAGCGTGTCACCAGTCACACTGAGTCTCGGACCGATCACACCAACGATATCACCAGCTTCACACTGTGGCACTTGTTCACGGCGATCTGCCTGAACATGCCACAGTTGTGCGATATTCTCTTTTTTTTGCTTGAGAGGATTCCATGCTCTACTGCCTGCCTTGAGGGTGCCGGAATACACTCGCATAAAATGTAGATCACCATGTTTTTCAGCAATTATCTTAAACACAAGACCGCAAAAAGGCTCAGATGGATCGGGTTTCCTCGAGACCGGAACAGGACTTTTCTTGGATGGATCCATTCCTTCAACAGGTGGCACGTCTGCCGGACTGGGCAAATACGACACCACAGCGTCAAGCACAGGTTGAATACCGATGCAGTCTAGGGCAGAGCCAGCTAAAATTGGAACAACTTTTTGCTGAATGGTTGCATCACGAATCGCTTTTCGTATCAGAACGGCAGGAATTGGTTCTTCAGCGATGGCTAGTTCTGCAATCTCATCAGAAAAATCAAAGAGCGTGGATATCAATTGCTCACGATACTCGGTAGCGATATCACGAAGATCATCCGGAATCGATTCTCGTGAAATATCTGAAAGAGAAGATTTTCCAGCTAATGCTTCTTCTTTCTCTGGGAACGTCAATAACTGCATTTCTATAAGGTCAACAAGACCTCGAAATGGATTCTTTACATGAGGTGGTCCCATGCCCAGTGGCACATGTAAGACAAGTGGTTTGGCTGAAAAACGACTTTCGATCTGTTTGATCACACCAAAAAAATCTGCCCCCTCACGATCAAGTTTATTGATGAGCGCAACACGAGGCACATGATATTTGTCTGCCTGGCGCCAGACCGTTTCACTTTGGGCCTCTACTCCCTCCCGAGCACTAAAAACTACAACCGCTCCATCCAATACTCGTAGACTTCGTTCAACTTCAGCAGTAAAGTCAACATGCCCTGGAGTATCAATAAGATTGATGGTCATTCCATCCCATTGAAATGACACTGCTGCAGAATAGATGGTGATGCCTCGCTCCTGCTCCTCAGGATCAAAGTCTGTAATCGTTGTACCTCGATCGACTTCACCAAGACGATGACTTGTTTGCGTGTAGAAGAGCATACGTTCAGTTAGTGTTGTCTTGCCAGCATCAATATGAGCAACGATGCCGATATTCCGGATGTTCTTCAGTTTTGTTTTCATTATTCTGGTTTACTTATGACTCAAACTCAGGGGCAGATAACCTATACGTTATAGAGTTATGAGCAGTCTAAAGTTGTGATTCCGTTGTCACATTCTTTTTGGCACCCGAATACCAAGCAACTCAAGGCCTAACCGCAAGGATCGTCCGGTGAGATCACATAACGTAAGACGACTTAGCTTTTGTTCACCAGAAGCTTTCAGAACTGGGAGCGCGTCATAAAAACTTGAGTATGCACATGCAACCTCAAAAAGCCAACTTGTGAGAAGATTTGGGCGATAATCACTTTCGACATCCTCTAATACCTCACCAAAGCGAAGAAGCTTTATTGCAAGTGTTCGCTCTCGATTATCTGTACACTTAAAAACTGCTTCTTTTCTCACCTGCTCGCGATCAACATCTCCCTTCGAAAAAATTCCCTCGACTCGAGCAACAGCATATTGCATGTAAGCAGCTGTATTTCCCTTCAATTCGAGCATCTTATCGAAACTGAATACGTAGTCCGTCGTCCGATTCTGAGAAAGATCTGCGTATTTTATGGCCCCCAGTCCGACGGCCTCTGCAATCTCATACCGTTCTGACTCCGACATACCACTCCCTCGTTCCACATCTGCAGCAGTCACGACATCAAAAGCTCGAGCAGCGCCTTCATCAAGTAACGGCTCTAGCCCAACTGTATCACCAGACCGTGTTTTGAATGGCTTGCCGTCTTCTCCTAGGACTGTGCCAAACGCAATGTGCTCGAGTTTGACTTTTTCTAAATTGGGAAGACCCCAACGGCGAGCTGTCTCAAATAACTGAGTGAAGTGTTGACCCTGCCGATGATCAACAACATAGAGAATTCGATCAGGCTTCCATTCACGATTTCTCCATTGAATCGTAGCCAGGTCTGTCGTGGCATACAGAAAAGCACCGTCCGCCTTGCGCACAAGAAACGGCGGATGATCGTCACCATTAAGAAATACTCCAAGTGCACCACGGGCCTCTTTCGCAAGACCTTTTTCAGTGAGCTCCTCCACAACAGGACTCAGCATAGGCTGAAAAAAGCTCTCTCCCATCCAATGATCAAAGGAAACGTCAAGCCTTGTGTAAATTCGGTCGATTTCACTCAGGCATACTGGCATAAACTTTTTCCAAAGACTTTTGTTTTCTTCGTCTCCTTCATGAAGTTTTGCAGTTTCAAGCAATACTTCCCGACCAACATCAGGAAACTTTTCCAGCAACCCTGCTGCCTCTCCATCATCAGAAAGTTCTGAAGAGTTTCCATCAATGAGTTTCCGGACAAGACGATATAAACGTCCCAACTCGTCAGTTGGATTATCATCGAACGCGCGTTCATTCCGAAGATTCTTCCATCCCCAAAGAATCATCCCGAACTGGGTTCCCCAATCTCCAAGATGATTGTCTGTAATAACTCGATGACCACGAAATCTCAAGAGATTTGCTAAGGCATGCCCAATAACAGTCGAACGAATGTGACCTACATGCATTGGCTTTGCGACATTAGGAGAAGAGTAATCAACGATAATTGTTTCCGGATGATGGACTTTCCTTATTCCCAATCTCGAATCTTTAGAGGCTGTGATAACCGCTTCAGATAATGCCTCGTCTCGTATTGTCACATTGATAAAACCTGGACCAGTTGGTTCGAGCGGTTTTTCAAAAAACGTGCCGACTTCGAGTCGCTCAATAATTGCGGCTGCTATGTCTCTTGGATTTCTTCCAGCTCTTTTGGCCAAGGACATCGCCATTGTTCCTGAGTAGTCACCAAACTTTGGGTCAGCAGCTTCTCTTACTTGATCAATGAGCGCAGGAAGCTCATCGTTACGAATAGCGACAAAACCATCCTCAGAAAGCCTGATAAGCGCTTTTTTGAAAATCTGCCTCAAGACAGTGCGAAAACAAACACTTACCAAAGCATCGTCGCCACTCATCCAGCCGTAGCTCCTGAGGCCGGAATCTCAATCCGACCAGCATCCACCCATAAGTTTTCTAAATCCCAGTACGATCTGGACTCCACATCAAACAAATGAACAACCACATTACCGAAATCCATGACGATCCACCTACTCTCCTCATACCCTTCTATTCCTCGAACTTCATCCTGCATTTCACGACGAATAGTCTGCTTAATCTCATCAGCCATTGCATGCATTTGGCGACGACTCGTACCAGTAGCAATCACAAAATAGTCAAATACATCAGTGATCTCACGTAAATCAAGTATCTGAATATGAGATCCCCTTGTTTCATCAATGATTCGGGACACCCTCAAAGCAAGTGTCTGGGACTGTTCTCTGTTTTGACTAGGTTGATCCTGATGTTCCATGGGATGATGAGTCTAACTTTTGTTAAATTATTTCAAACCTATTCTAGCGGGCACAGGCTCGAGAAGCAGCAAGAGCAATCCCACAAAGCACAAGATCTGGTACTTCAATTGCTTCTGGCACAGCATCGCGAACAGCAGCTCGCCATCCTCCTGTGAGTATTATGTCTGGTGTTGGCTCGACTGGAAGACATTTTTTTGCCTCCTCTACAAGTCGATTAATCGCCCCACGCATACCCCATCCAACACCTGCCGCAATTGCCTCTTCTGTCGTTTTCCCCGGCATATTCGGCACAACGCCTTGCTCCAAGGCAGATACCTCTGGCAAGCGATTGGTTCCCTCCGCGAGAGCACGAGTCATAAGTTTGGGACCTGGGAGAATAGCTCCTCCCAAAAATACTCCGTCTTCGGAAACAACATCCACGGTTGCTGCAGTTCCACAATCAACAATAATCGCAGGACGCTGTTGAGACTTTATAAGTTTTGAGGCACTCGCTCCTGCCAATCGGTCAACACCTATGCGGTGGGGTTCTGGCGCAGAGATACTTAATGGAATGTCAACATGTCGCACCCGTCTCTGTCGCAGTGGTCGATATTGGGTGGCGGACACAGCGGCAATTGTTGCCTCAAGGCGAGCTGCAGCCCCATCGTGCACACTGGCTATGAGGATCACTGCTGGACCTGGTGCAACATTTTGCAACCATTGCGCAAGCGAATCAGGATGAAATGACCGACTGACAAGATCCTGTCGTTTTGAAATTATGGGCAGTTCTGTGCCATTCCCATGATCCGACACAAGACCAAGTTTGATCCGAGAATTTCCAACATCGGCAACAAGAATGACGTCACCAAGGCAGGCCGGAGATTGTGCAGGCGTCATGGTTTCCATACTTTTATTATGGGGTGTCATCGTCAATTAAAGCCACTACCATGCGGAGAAGCCGGTCAAGTCCCTGCCCTGTCACTGCACTCACTGCAATAACATCTTTTTTTAAAGAGACACTCATGTGTTGGCGTACCTCATCAGCACCAGGCAGCTCGGCCTTACTCATAACGATAATCTCTGGTCTTAATTCAAGTGATGCGTCATAGCAAATAAGTTCTTCTCGGATGAGTGCATAGTTACGCAGTGGTTCACTTTCATCCATAGGAAAAGGTTCGACAACATGCACCAGAATACCGGCTCTTTCAACATGCCGTAGAAACTCATGCCCCAATCCAACACCTGCATGTGCACCCTCAATAAGACCAGGCAAGTCTGCCAACACAAAAGTTTTATCCTGTGAAACCGTTACCATTCCAAGCATGGGTGACTTGGTTGTAAATGCATAGTCAGCGATTGCAGGGCGCGCACGACTTACTCGTGAAAGAAGCGTACTTTTCCCGGCATTTGGCTTCCCAACGAGCCCAACATCTGCA
Source organism: Pirellulales bacterium (assembly GCA_039831735.1). Lineage (GTDB taxonomy): Bacteria > Planctomycetota > Planctomycetia > Pirellulales > UBA1268 > CACORA01. Next base: position 2,009 of record JBDOMS010000047.1, on the reverse strand, counting down.
ATAACTTTCAACTCGAGGGTAAGGCGGCGAATCTCTCCTGTTTCTCCAGGCGTTGTCTCACGAGGAGCACGATTCGTTGCAGACTTAAAATGCTGGTTTCCCTTCCCGCCTTTCCCACCTCGAGCTGCCACAATCTCCATGCCAGTGTGCGCAAGATCCTTGAGAATGAGATCTCTGTCCTCATCAACAACAATCGTCCCAGGAGGAACCTTGAGAATCAGGTCAGCTCCTGAACGACCGTGGCAATTCGCTGGCTTTCCCATAGTTCCAGATTTTGCCTGCCATTGTCGACGGTGCGAGAGAGCCGAAAGTGAATCAACACCAGCCTCTGCCTTAAGAATAACACTTCCACCATCCCCACCATCCCCACCGTCAGGGCCTCCGAGGGGTACGTACTTCTCACGGCGGAAACTGAGGCATCCACGCCCGCCGTTGCCAGCTACCACTTCAATATGAACGCGGTCAACAAACACATGAACCGCTCAAGTCATCTCTAAGGGAAGGAATGGGAAAGATTAAGTCGTCACGATGTGACGTTGACGCGACGCCCTTTACGATCAAAACCAACAACACCATCGGTAAGTGCGAAGAGCGTATAGTCGGTTCCCATACCGACATTCCGACCAGGATGAAATTTTGTTCCCACTTGGCGAACGAGAATATTGCCTGCAAGGACCTTTTCTCCCGCAAACTTCTTCACGCCTCGCCGTTGGGCGTTTGAATCTCGACCGTTTCGACTAGATCCCTGACCTTTTTTGTGGGCCACAATTTCGCTCCCTAAAAACTCGATTTCGACAAAATTTCTTCCACCTACTCATCAATTTCGTATCGAAAAACCCACGAGTGGTCAATGCCCCTGTGCTGTTTCGTGGCATCCAGATAAAGGCCGACCCCCTCAGGACCAAACAGCCCCAATATAAGCTTCTGCCTCTCATCATTATCTTCTACTTCAGCTAAACGCTGATGAACGATATCAAATGCCCGTTGAGACCCAGCACCTGCAAACACGTTTGAGTCGAGATCAACAGCATCCAGTACTACCACTTGTCTGGCCATAATGGTTTCTCTTGAAAGCCAGTCAAGCCGACGTGCCGATAGACCAAAAATCTCCGACATCTTTTTTCTGCGATTCTGTTTTCCAGCTATCTGCGAAATAGACTCAATGAGTTCGGCAAGTGATGCTAAAGGATTTGCATTCTCAGACGCTGGGACGAACTCCAGTATCTCGTCAAGATAGGTAACACCAAGATCCCCAACAACATTACCAACAGCAGACGGTTGGTCATTAACGGGCATTGCGGAAACCGTTTGAAGGACTTTAGCCAGCGGCATAAACCGACGCCCTGGAACATCCGTGGGCTCAATCAAATCAGACCAATCCATCTTGAGAAGAGACAGCCCATCGATTGGGTTCGATCGTATCAATCGTGGTCTTTGGATGGCATCCAAAACTTCAGTCCCAAGGCTTGTTCGCTCAAAGAGACCCACATAACCGATACTCATTTCCTCTTCGTCTTCATCTTGATTATCTCCAGGCCTCCAAAAATCAAGACGTAATGACTTGAGCGTCTGCGTCGACAAAGAATCTGGATCGTCTAACTCCGGGTTTTCCAAAGCCTTCCAGTCAATTGCATTGGTGAGACCTTTCACATAGATCGAGAAGTAATCAATCCGAGAATCTACGTCTTCCCATATTGCTACGCCCCACTGCTCTTCATTGTGGGCAAGCTCCTGTTCAGCCATGGCTGCACTATCAAGAAATCTTCTTGCTGGATCCTCACGTTTCCGGATTTCGCTCATAGCAGTGGGCACTAGTCGATCGAGATAGGCTCGATATGATGTCAACCCTTCATCCTCTGAAAGACCTTCCATACTTTCCAAGACGAAATGTGGCATAAAACGGATTGGTTTTTCAAAAGTTTCGATTGAAACCTCAGCTTTGTCATCAGCCTGTACCAACGTGCGCCGCCATCCCACATTCTTTACTCGATAGATGAGGTACCAGCATT
>JBDOMS010000543.1:0-9337 GCA_039831735.1 Pirellulales bacterium | reverse complement strand
GGACCTCATATCGACATGGACAACATCCAAACCTGTCTTCGGCATGCCGACAGCCCAAAGCAGTATCTCAGGGTCGATCATCAACAATGAAACCGAATCTGGCTTACCAACCTCCAATCATTCCGGGGGTGTCTGTGTCGTGTTTTGCGATGGCCATACGATATTCCTGAATGACACCATTGCAAAAAATGTCTATGCACAACTCCTGACATCAAATAGTAAGTGGAATAATATTGCTGCAAATCCAAACTATCAAACCTATTTAGACACCAATTCAGCACGTGCTGATGGCTGGATTCAAGCGAGTGGTGGAAAATACACTTTGAATGAGGCTGATTTCAACTGACCACGAGAGCATATAGATCATGTCACAAGCCGAGTCTACTTCCAGACGCACTGCATTCGGTTTCACATTGGTCGAACTTCTCGTAGTAATTGCAATCATTGGTGTCCTGGCTGGGATGATCCTTCCTGCAGTGCAGTCTGCCCGGGAGGCATCCCGACGCACGACCTGCCTCAATCATCTAAGCCAGTTGGCGAAAGGAACGATTTTTCTGGAATCTACATTCAATGGCTTTCCTTCTGGTGGATGGGGCAATGCATGGCTTGGAGTGCCTGAGCGCCGCTCCTTCCCAAAGCAACCCGGTGGGTGGACGTTTTCTGTTCTTCCCTATGTTGAAGAGCTTCCTCGCTACGAATTGCTTCAGGGCGCCACTTCAGGTGATATCGATACGAAGTGCGAATCACTTGTGACCGAAAACATGTCGATCCTGGCCTGCCCAACCCGCCGCTATCCAGAGGCCCTGATTGTTGAGGGCGGCACGTTTCGCACTGCTGCATCGCTGACAGTTCCTCTGACACGCGCGATACGCACAGATTATGCTGCCAATGCAGGCACTGTTTCAAAGTGCCCCCCGTTATCGTTGCTGAGCGGTTTACCAACTGGCAGTGGGGGAGATTCCGTGCAGGTTACCATCTGTCATAATCCAACAAAAAAAAATGGTGGTGTCACACACTCTCCAAATATCAATGGTGTTATTAATGGGCACATTAATCACGAGGGTGATCATATTGGGGCATGTGGATCATGCTTTGGGGTGAATTCATTCGAAGGCCCTGCCGACTTGGCAACAGGTGATGCCTGGTGCAGTGACACAACCTTGACTGGTCGTTTTGGAAGAGATAATGGTATTCCTGAATTACAAAATGGTGTGATCTACCGGCTCAGCAGGGTGTTTCCTGCTTCCATTCGCGATGGGCTCTCCAACACCTATCTTCTTGGGGAAAAGTATGTGAATCGCGATCGATACGACGGAACAGCAGAGGGTGATCAACGGCCTGCATTTGTTGGGTACTCTTCTGGAAATATTCGCTGGGGAGTCGATCGGCCACTCCATGATCATGGTGGAGAACAATCAAACGGTGCTGCCAACTCGTTTGGGAGTGCGCATAGTAATGGTTGGAATGTAGCCTATTGTGACGGCAGTGTTCGAATGTTGTCGTATACCATTGATATGGAAGTACACCGTCTCATGTCAGCACGAAACGATGGCAAAGTGCGGTTGCCCTAGTGCGTACCCGATGCTCTTCAATGTTTATGGAAGCGTGAAACGAAACCGCTGCTCACCCGCCCTGAACATGCAGTTCCCCGACAGCATAATCGCATTAACGGCAATCCAGATACCATTCCGTGTCGGCTCAGCATCAACAATCCATGTTCCGTCCCGTTGTTGCCGAAACGTGGCATGTAAGTCAGCAACTAGGGGGTCATGCAGTTCTATGTCAGCTCCACCTCCTTCTCGCCCGATGGTGGTGGTCTTTGACTTGAGTGGCAATTCAAGTGCTCCCGGTTTCCCTGAAGCCTCGATAAGTGTGGGATAATCAACCTTACTTGATCGCTGTATCTCGTCTACGCAATTTGTGTCCTCCGTATTGAACTCACAGTGACTGGGACGAAGAGGAATACGCAGGCGAAATCGTCGTGACCCAATAATCACGATGGAGGAGTCATGAAAGACCGAGCGAGTACTTCTAACAAACGTCCCGTTGACACTACCAAGGTCGTGCAGATGCCATTGATACCCTCCCTTCCACTTCACGCGTCGTATTTCGGCATGCGCACCAGATATAGATAAATCATTGGGGAGCGTGAGATGACCAGTCGTCCGACCAATACTGAACGATTCACTGCGAATCCGATGCTCTTCTCCATAATCCTGCGAGCCGTCATCAAGAACAGTAAGCAATGGTACAGGTGGACGAAGACCAGGTCGAAACTCATCTGACTGTTCATCACCTAGCCAACTCAATATCTGCCTCAGAGGAGGACCTTCTTCAAGTTCTAGGTCTATCTTCTTCTTTTCATCTTTTAGCGTCATTGTTCAACCTGACGTGCAGCCTGGAGTGTTGCCCTTCCAAAGAACGTATTATGATCAAAAAAAGCAGCCATCTCCATCAGGTCTCATAACATGGGAAAAAAACACTGGTACTATCAAAAAAACGATGGGAAACGGCATGGTCCCTATTCCTCTCGTCGCATGAAAAAACTGGCGATGAGAGGGCATCTCAAACCAAGCGACCGTGTCTGGAAAACTGGGAGTGCAACAGCGATGCTTGCTGCAGACATTCCACAACTCTTCCTACGAACACCGACGACCCGGACGCGGTTTCATATCTTGACAACACTCTCCATTATGGGACTTTTTCTACTCCTCGCTGCTGTTACAAACCCGTGGAGCACGCTCGCTGATACCGTGAGCGACTCGGGGCGCAGGTGGCTCAACGGCGTATGCCTTGTTTGCGGATTGGCTGGCCTTGCAGCAGGCGCCATTGGTTTCTTTCGACTCGAAAGCACATATCGCATGGCACCACCAGAACGAAGCAGCAGAAAAACCCAGTGAACTTATTTGGCTGCTGCGAGTTCTGCCTTCTTCCGCTCTTCCACAATTTCCTTTTGGATATTGCCCGGAGTTGCACGATACTTTGAAAATTCCATCGTAAAGACACCCTGACCCTGTGTCATACTTCGCAGGTCAGTCGAATATCCGAATGTTTCAGCCAGTGGCACCTCAGCAATAATTGTTGAGATATTCCCCACTGTTTCCGTGGAAACAATCAGCCCGCGTCGCTTGTTCAGTTCTCCCGTCACTGGACCCTGAAAATCGGCTGGAACCTCGACTTCCATTTTCATGATTGGCTCAAGCAATACTGGCTTGGTGTTGAGAAAGGCCTCACGAAATCCCGTCCGCGCACACACCTGAAATGCCATGTCTGATGAGTCGACATCGTGATAGGAACCATCTGACAGTGTTGCCTTCACACCCACAATCGGGAAGCCCGCGATAGGACCCTTTTCAAGGCTTGTGCGAAAACCTTTTTCAACGGACGGAATATATTCGCGAGGAATACGTCCACCCACAATTTTGTCTATAAACTCAAACGTCTCTGGCTCGTCTTCCGGCAGCGGCTCAAGTTTTCCAACAATATGTGCAAACTGACCTGAACCACCTGTCTGTTTCTTGTGCTTGTATTCGTAATCTGTTGGTCTCGTGGGAGCTTCCCGATAACTCACCTTTGGTGCTCCAACTTCTACCTCGACCTTGAACTCACGACGAATCCGCTCGACATAGATATCAAGATGCAACTCACCCATACCGGCAATAACGGTCTCACCGGTCTCGTCGTCAGTTGCGACGCGGAATGTTGGATCCTCTCGCGTAAATCGCTGTAGTGCCTTTCCAAGCCGATCAAGACCATCACGGTTGGTTGGTGTAATCGCCATTTTGATGACGGAGTCTGGCACATACATGCTTTCAAGCGTGCAGTACTTGGGCGCATCGGAATACGTATCACCACTTGCCGTATCGACACCCATGACAGCAACAATATCACCAGCTTCAGCGGTATCCATTTCTTCGCGCTTATCGGCATGCATTCGCACAATACGACTGAAACGCTGCTTCTGACTGGTTCGCTGATTGATGTAGGTTTCACCCTTACGAACCGACCCCTGATAGAGTCGCATGAAGGTCAGTTGACCATACGGATCATCAACAATCTTGAAGGCCATTGCGACCAAAGGCTTTGTGGGATCTGGCGTCAGATCAATCAATTCATCCGGATTGTCCCATTTCTTGGCGACAATTTTTCTCTCCACCGGGCTTGGGAGATAGGACACGATGGCATCCAGAAGTGGCTGCACCCCTTTGTTTTTATAGGCAGATCCACAAAAGACCGGCGTAATGCTCTGATTTTGTACAGCTGACTTCACAACTGCATGAATCTCTTCTTCACTTGGCTCTTCTTCTGAGAGGAGTTTCTCCATCATTGGGTCTGAATACATAGCAAGGGCTTCAAGCATTGCGTGACGACGCTCTGCAGCATCTTTGGCAAGAGCCTCAGGAATGTCCTCAGTACGAACATTTTCACCATTTGCACCATCAAAATAGATGGCCTTCATGGCAATCAAATCAACAACCCCTTCAAGATTGTCTTCTTTCCCAATCGGCATCTGAAGTGGAACAGCATCACATCCAAGTTTGTCACGAAGTTGCCCAACAACGCGATCAAAGTTTGCTCCTGTTCGATCCATCTTGTTGACAAACGCAAGGCGTGGAACCTTATATCGCTGCATCTGGCGATCAACCGTCATCGATTGGCTCTGGACTCCACCAACGGCACACAACACGAGTATCGCACCATCCAGTACTCGAAGACTGCGTTCAACTTCAACCGTAAAGTCAACGTGGCCAGGAGTGTCAATAAGATTGATACCATGATCTTCCCAGGTCACGCTTGTTGCAGCACTGGTGATGGTAATGCCTCGTTCCCTTTCGAGGTCCATGTAATCCATCGTGGCCCCGTCACCACCACCCTTTACTTCTTGAATACGATGGATGCGACCAGCGTAGAAGAGGATACGTTCTGACAGTGTTGTTTTACCGGAGTCAATGTGGGCTGAAATGCCCATGTTGCGAATCTTGGACAGGTCCATGGAACCGAATCACCTCTAAGGCGGGGAAATGGGAAATCTGCCAGGAAGGATAACGAACAGGCAGACATTTGGAATATACTCTCAGAGGGAAAAACAAGACAGATGACTCTTTTTCCCGGCCAGTTTTGTAGCCTGTGGCCCCTTTCCAGCTTATTCCATCTCCTATGCCACGCGGACGTATCGCTCCTACACCGACCGGCTTGCTTCATGTAGGGCACGCCCAAACCTTTGCAATCGCTGCACAAAATGCATCTTTGGATGGGCTTGTCATGCGGATTGAGGATCTGGATGCCGCTCGTTGTCACCCAGAGTTTGTCCAGGCGGCCATCGACGATCTCCGCTGGCTTGGGATTGAATGGACAGAAGGGCCAGACGTTGGAGGACCGCATGAGCCCTATTGTCAAAGCCAACGAATTGACTGGTATCTGGAAATCTGGAAGCGTCTTGAGGCTTCCGGTGTGATTTATCCAAGCCCTCATTCCCGGAAGGATGTCGCGGATGCTGCTGTGGCTCCTCATGCTGAAAGTGAGATGTTTCCTGCATCACTGCGTCCTCAATCGTGGGACAGAGCATCCGAACCAGGCACTGTCCCGTGGCGATTCAAGGTGCCAGATGGTCGGACGATTACATTTGAAGATGCACGATATGGCACGATCTGTCGCACTGCAGGTGTTGACTTTGGTGACTTTGTCATCTGGCGCCGTGATGATCTGCCATCATATGAGTTAGCCGTTGTGGCAGATGACTACGCAATGGGTGTTCAGGAAGTTGTTCGTGGTGAAGATCTTCTTACAAGCACTGCTCGGCAACTTCTGCTCTACGAATCGCTTCAGTGGCAACCTCCTACATGGTGCCATACGCCCCTTGTATGTAATGCCCAAGGCCACCGACTTGCAAAACGAGCCGATGGACTTTCCATCCGGGAACTGCGACAGGCTGGGATGTCTCCAGAGCAGGTGCTTGCCATTCGTCAGATGCCATAAACGCTGATAAAATCCCCATGCATAGACCGTCTGCCGGTGTGTCATATGATCTATCACATTCTGCAAAAAACACGCGTATACTATTGGGGGCCATGTTTCCTTAGGATCAATCTTATGCGATTTCAACTTGCACTCGTTCTCATCATACTTTCTTCTCGTGTGACTCTTGCTCAGGAGCCCAACACGCTTTCTGAATCAGAAAAACGTTCAGGCTGGCGACTGATCTTTGATGGCACATCCGCAGATGGTTTTCGTAACTATCAACAAGAAGCCGTCAGTGATGGGTGGCGAGTGGAAGATGGTGCACTGGTTCGTGCAGAAAAAGGTGCAGGAGATCTCATTACCAAAGACCAGTTTGAAAACTTTGAACTCCAACTGGACTATCGCATCAGCCCAGGTGGAAACAGTGGCATCATGTTTCACGTAACAGAAGATGGTCAGCGACCCTGGCACAGTGGTCCAGAGATACAGATTCTCGATAATGTTGGTGGACATGAGACACAAAAAGCTGGCTTCTTGTATCAGCTTTACCAACCGCAGATTCCTGCATGGGTGAAGAAGACTGAAGAAGCTGCAGGCCGAACAGTATCGGAACTTGATGCCACACGCCCCGCTGGTGAGTGGAACCATGTCTATCTAAGAGTTGCTCCTGATTCTGGGGAGGTCTGCATCAATGGCTTGAACTACTATCGTTTCAAGAAAGGAAGCAAGGATTGGAATGAGCGAGTGGCCAAAAGTAAGTTCTCGAAATTTCCCCAATTTGGAAAAGCAACTCGAGGTCATTTGTGTCTCCAGGACCATGGAAATGAAGTTGCATTTCGCTCAATCAAAATTCGTGAAATTCCTGCAGGTGGTGTCCAAGAGCCCGTCGATGGCACGTTAGATATCAAGGCCGTTCCTGCGTTTCCTTCCGCGCAGTGGGAAGGCTGGTCAGCAGAGTCTGCTGATGGCAAACCGGTGCTTCCCCTTCGACCACTGCTTGTGACACATGCACATGATGGATCCGGACGACGGTTCGTGCTTGATCAAGGTGGCATGATCCATGTCTTCAAAGCTGGTGAAAAAGACGGCAAGCTTTTTTTAGACATGCGTCCATCGACAGCGCTCTGGAAGAAAGCCAATGAGGAAGGTCTGCTTGGCCTTGCCTTTCATCCACGCCACAAGGACAACGGAGAATTTTTTCTGTGTTACAGCGTCGCATCAAAACCACAGACTGAGGTGATTTCTCGCTTTCGTGTACGGCCTGACAATCCTGATCAGGCGGACCCCTCCAGTGAAGAAATATTGCTGACGATTGATCAACCGTTTAAGAATCATAACGGTGGTTCCATTGCGTTTGGCAACGATGGCTTTCTCTATATTGGTCTGGGAGATGGTGGAAGTCGAAATGATCCATTTGATGGCGGACAAAATCTCGACACCTTGCTTGGAAAAATTCTGCGAATTGATGTCGATACAAAAGATTCAGGAAATGCCTACGGCGTGCCCTCGGATAATCCTTTTGTTGGCCGCTCTGGAGCACGACCCGAGATTTATGCATATGGCTTTCGCAACCCATGGCAGATTTCATGTGATCGTGAAACCGGCCGGATATGGGTTGCTGATGTTGGGCAGGAACTCTGGGAAGAAATCGACATTGTTGAAAAAGGTGGGAACTATGGTTGGAGCCGATTCGAAGGCACACTTTCCTTTGGTTCAAAAACAACACCCTCATCCTCTGATCCGTACCGGCCACCGTTGTGGCAATATGATCACCAGATTGGAAAATCGATCACGGGTGGATGTGTGTACCGAGGAAACGATATCAAAGAGTTATCCGGTGCCTATCTCTATGGTGATTTTGTAAGCGGACTTCTGTGGGCACTTTCTTTTGATGATGACACCCAGACGGTAAACAATTACTCCATTCCCTGGAATGGATTACCAATCTTTGGATTTGGTCAAGATGAAGAGGGTAACGCATACGTCACAACGTCTTCTCCTACTGGCCAAGGAGTCTTCCGGTTGGAATGATGGCTACTGGATGAGTGTGAGTTGGTTCCAGTAGGCAGCTTCAAAGGCCCACCCGTTCGCATGATTCTCCAATTCGATTGTGACGGGTGTGCCGGCATAGCTTGAAAGATCAACTTCACATACCTGCCACGACACATCATTGATTGTTTTTTCCAGAACGACCTCTCCATTAATACGGACACAAAGTTTCCAATCTCCCTTGGGATGGCTTGTGACAGCAAAACAAAGAGTCGCCTTTTTCTCGGATTGAATATCTGTTTGAAGCGATAACACACAGGGTTGATTTCTGCTTTGCGGGTGCGTCATGAGGACATTTTTGCGACCCTGCCACGTCTTTCGAAGACCCGGCTTCATAGACGGGCCACCCCAGTTTCTGACTTCCCATCCCGGTGCAAATTCCTTGACTTCATCTGGCAGATGCTTGTTGATCGATGTCGCGACTCGTGCGCCGGAAGCAGGCTTTGACGTCGGCGTCTTGGGATAGGGCATTTTGGCATCCACTGCTTCTCGCCAGTCGTGAAGCATCTTCTTGAGTGTGCGAGCAACCTCTGGCTTTGATGCAGCAAGGTTGTGTTGCTCACCGATATCATTTTCCAAGTCGAAGAGCTGAATCGTTCCATTCTCAGCTTTACAATATGAATTGTTCTATCACGCTGCGTAGAGCGACTCATTTCGTTGTTTCAATCACCTACAGACTGGTCAATCTGCCGCCGTTAATGCTGCAGGCCATAATCCGCGGTTTTGAATCGAATTTCATTTTCATTTTCAACGTGTTCATTTGCAGGTTTTGAAGCTGTTCAAATGAACACTTTGAGTCCGCCTTTCGCTGCTGACTCATAAACTTTTTCCACAATGCGGATATCCCGAAGGCCCATTTCTCCAGGCGTCTGAAACGCCTTGTTGCCCTGGTTGATCGCCAGGGCAAAGGCATCAAGCAACTCGGCTTGCTGAAGGGTCTGCCTGAGTTCAATTTCTTTCTTGTTCACAAAGAGCCTCTTGGGGCTTGGATTTCCTGCGCCGGACTGCCCGAAGACACTTCCTTTTTGTCCGGGAAGAATCTCAACTAATCCTTTCGGCCCTAGCGTCGTGCATTGGTGAAACGATTGGCTATAACTGATCGTTTCTTCCACGCCCTCCGGGAAAAGGTCCGGATGACGAGTTGCAGGGAATCCACGCACCGCAACAGGTTCACGACCTGTGAGGTAGCAAGCTGCTTGAATAGGATAAACGCCGGTGTCGAACAAAGCGCCTCCACCCGCCATCTTCGGGTCTAGCAACCACTTCTTCACGTTGTCCTTATTCGGACCGGTAAGCGCACGAGCGTAACCCCACGAGAATTCATAGTTTC
>JBDOMS010000061.1:0-9348 GCA_039831735.1 Pirellulales bacterium | reverse complement strand
AACATGACGCTTCCGATGATGGCAGAAGCAGTAGCCATTCGCAATCAGTGTACACCCAAGGTGATTTTAGAAGCGTCCGGCGGTGTTCAACCTGACACCGTTGGTGACATTGCTCGGACAGGGGTCGACCGGATTAGTTCTGGTTGGCCAACACATCATGCTCCGTGGCTCGATGTGGGGCTTGACTGGAAAAACTAAACGCCGAGGAGGCGGTTTCTTTTTGTTCGGCGTTCAGCACGAAGACGAGCTCGACGTTTTGTCTCGCTCGGCTTTTCAAAAAATTCTCGCTTTCTCATCTCTTTCTTTATTCCGCTGCGTTCGACGAGTTTGCGAAAGCGACGAACTGCTTCTTGAATACTTTCTCGTTCACGAACTGTAAGCTTTACCATATAACTCCAAACATTTCCTGCTGTGTGATTTCTAAAGAATTTCCGAAGTATAGTTCTTCGGCTGCTTTGAGTCTATTGCTTCACCGGAAGATCCTTTTTTCGGCTTTGACGCCTTCTGTCGTGCTCAGAAAGAAGTGTTTTCCGTAGTCGGATGACTGCGGGTGTCACTTCGACTAATTCGTCATCTTCAATGTATTCTAGAGCTTCTTCGAGTGACATCTGACGAGGCGGCTTGAGCAGGATGTTGCGGTCACTTCCAGATGCTCGCATGTTTGTAAGTTTCTTTTCTTTTGTGGGATTGACCGTCATGTCATCATTTCGTGCGTTTTCACCAACAATCATGCCTTCATAGACTTCATCACCGGGGCCGATGAAGAGTTCTGCTCGCTCCTGAAGCCCGTCAAGTCCGAATGCAACTGCTTTTCCGGAAACCATTGAGACAAGTACACCGTTGGCTCGTCCGACGATATCGCTTTCCATGGCTCGCCATTCTTCAAAGCGATGGTGGATGATGGCAGTTCCTTGCGTTGCATTAAGAATACGTGTCCGAAGGCCTATAAGACCACGAGCAGGAATAGAAAAAACAGCGTGCGCGAAGTTGCCTCGATTTCCCATATGTGACAGGTGTCCGCGACGTGCGCCAGTAAGTTCCATAACCGGTCCAAGATTATCGTGGGGTACTTCTACAACCAACGTCTCAAAAGGCTCAAAAGTTTTCCCTTCCTGCTCTCTCAAAATGACTCGTGGCTTGCCAACTGATATTTCAAATCCCTCTCGTCGCATCGTTTCGATGAGAACAGAAAGATGCAACAGCCCACGGCCCGAGACAGCGAAGTTGTCCGTACCAGCAATCGGTTCAACATGGAGAGCTACATTCCTCTCAAGTTCCTTCGAGAGTCTATCGCGAAGATGTCGTGTTGTGAGGAATTTGCCAGACTTGCCTGCAAGAGGCGAGGAATTGATTCCAAATACCATGCTCAGAGTGGGCTCATCAACGGCTAGTCGAGGGAGTGGCCTAGCGTCACTTGCATCACAAAGCGTGTCGCCAATTTCAACTTTTTCGATTCCACTGACGGCTGCAATGTCACCAGCAGTAGCTTCTTCAGAATCAACTCGACCAAGCTTATCAAAAACCTGCAGGCCCGAGACCTTTGCAGGAACAAGTACATCATCTGAAGTTGAACGTAGAAGGACTTGGTTTTTCTTAATGGTACCTGACTCAACCCTGCCGATCGCAATTCGTCCTACATAGTCTGACCAGTCGAGAGTTGTGACAAGCATCCGAAGAGGAGCATTGTGTTCGATCGAAGGCCCTGGTATTTCCTTCAAGACAAGATCGAGAAGTGGTTCCATTGTTCCTTCTCGAACAGTCTGGTCGTCCGACGCAAAGCCTTCCCGGCTTGACGCGAATACATAAGGAAAATCAGCCAAGTCATCGTCGGCTCCGAGTTCAAGAAACAAGTTGAGGATTTCATCAAGAACTTCCAGTGGCCTACCATCTGGACGATCAATTTTATTAACAACAACAACCGGTCGGAGTCTTGCCTCCAACGCCTTTGAGAGAACAAAACGTGTTTGTGGCATAGGGCCCTCAGCAGCATCAACAAGTACAAGTGCCCCATCAGCCATACGAAGAACTCGCTCAACCTCACCACCGAAATCAGCATGGCCGGGGGTGTCAATAAGATTAATTTTCACACCCTTCCACATGACAGCAATGTTTTTGGAAAGGATAGTGATGCCTCGTTCCCGCTCAAGGTCATTCGAATCAAGGATTCGTTCACCTGTAAGTTGGCTTGCACGAAACTGACCACTTTGTCTTAGTAAACAATCGACAAGAGTTGTCTTTCCATGGTCAACGTGCGCAATGATAGCCACATTTCTAATATCAGGGCGTCGCACGGTAGTGATGGATGGTTCGATGGACGCGGTTGGCATAGGAGGGCTGTGGGAAATGACTCCACGGTGTTCAGGAGGGAGGAAAGGAGTGAATGGTGATCGGGTCAAATCCGCAAGATGTTGGAAAGAGAAATGTTTTCCTGAAAAGGCTCAGACAATCTGACAATGTATAAAAACAAAGTGGAGACGATGGGAATCGAACCCACAACCCCCGCCTTGCAAAGGCGGTGCTCTCCCAATTGAGCTACGTCCCCATGAATAGGGTGATGCGCGCGCCAAGACTCGAACTTGGGACCTCTACCTTATCAGGGTAGCGCTCTAACCAACTGAGCTACGCGCGCGTTTGCCGGAAACAACGCGAGTCACGATGCACGGCAAGACTCAGAACCATACAATCCGTTCACCGATTATGCAAGGTTTTACATCTTTTTCACCTGCTCACGGATCAAGAATGATCAAGTGGGCTGATGAAAGATGCCATTGAATAATAAGTGCCAAACGGTCTCGCGGCACCTGGGGCCGCCGGCAAACATTGGATGCGACGTCTCTTAAATTGTTTAATCGTTCGAGAGAATGAATGAGAAACACTGTGCATTGGGTGCCATGTTATTGCTGTGTTATGAAGTCTAGAACTTGACCAATGTCATTGTGCCATACGGCAAAGCAATGCTTCCGAATACGAAGCACATGACCACCGCTTTTTCATTCTGAATATAGTATCCGATAAAGGCTCCAAGAAGTCCGCCGATCAAGGTGAGTGCACCGAAAGCAAGGGTTCGCTTCATGATGAGTCTTGTCCGATGGCAGGTGTGTGAATGGTAGAAGTTTGACCTATGTCATGCTACGAGGCATAGCCAGATGCGTCAGGAGAAAACACGAAACAGCAAATGATACCGTTGTGGCCGATCCAATTGTCACGTTGATTTTTTGAGTAGGAATCTGCTTCAGAATAAAGGGTGTCTTAATCAATGGTCCGTCCTACGTGCATTGAGAAAAATATACATACGGGGAGCAACACATGAGGAGTCAAGCCTGACAGAACGTTTTCCTGTGTTTTTTCATGGCCTTCTTCGAAGCTTCGGTGCATGAGCCTCCTTGTCCATCCGGTAATCCGCTGTCCAGATTAGCCTGGATCAGCGGTGGATCTGGGATCTGATTGGCCGAAAATAATAGAAAGGAATAACGCCATGAAATCTTTTATCAAAAAAATGATGCTGACGTGCAGTTGGGTTCTGCATTAGGTTGTAGGAGTATTTTTTCCATTAAGCGGAGTTTTAGATGTTCGCTCGACATACGCCTTGTTTATCAATATCGCCTGTTTCTCTCTTTGTAGGTGTTTGTGTTTTTCTGCTGTTGCCTCGCTCCTCTATCGCTCAGCCCACAGTTGAATATGCGTTGGGGCTTAAGCCACACCAAAAAAAACAGAATATCGACTATGACATTCCGACTGGAAGCAGTATTACTGGGGCGACAGTAAAAATGGAGAAAGATGGAGATGTGACGGCCTGGGTTGTGCGGGATGATCGCGGGCAAGTACTGCGTGTATTCGCCGATACAAACGGTGATCGTGTCGTCGATCAGTGGAGTTTTTTCAAGAATGGCCTTGAGGTGTATCGGGATATTGATTCAGATTTTAATACAAAAGCAGATGAGGCTCGATGGTTCAATACAGCGGGAAGCCGTTGGGGGATTGATCGTGATGAAGATGGAGTACTTGATGCTTGGAAAATGATTTCTGCGGAAGAGGTCACGGTAGAAATTGTTGCTGCTTTTCGCCTTCAAGATGCATCAAGGTTTGCACGGTTACTTCCGAGTGGGGACGAGATTGAGAAGGTTGGCTTTAGTGGGAATCTGTCGAGAGATGTCAAATCAAGAGTTGCGAAAGCTGCTTCAGAGTTTGCTCAGCTTGCTCAAGTTCAGAAACAAATAGGCCCGAAAACACTTTGGAGCAATATGTTGTCGATGCGTCCAGGTGTTATCCCCTCTGGAAGTGATGGGTGCGTCAAGGATATTGTTGCTCATGATAATGTCGTTGCGTTGGTTGATACTGCCGGTGTCGGTGGACAGGTGTATGTTGGGTCACTCGTTCGTTTTGGTGATGCGTGGAGGCCCATCGATGCACCACAGTTGCCCGGATCCTCTGGCGTGATTACAGAGCCGCAGGCATTCTTTGCGCCGCGATTTGATGGCCCGACTGCATCACTTGGGCCACAGGAAGATTCCCGTCTCAAGCCACTGCTAATGAAGCTGCAGGCGATTGAAGAGAAACTATCATCGGCCTCTTTTGAGGGGAGACGGCCTCTGGCGGAGCAACAAGCAGACCTTCTTGGTCAGGTTGTGGCAGCGTCAAGCGAAGCGGATAAAGCTTTTTGGGTCCGTCAGTATGCGGAGACATTGGCTGCAGGTGTGCAGGATGGGAGTTTGCCCTCTGGGATTTCAAAACTTGAAAAGCTTGCATCAGCTGTTGAGGTGGATGAATCACTTTCTGCCTTCACGTTGTTTCGACTTGCGTCTGCCAGATATGCGGCTCGCATGCAGGAGCCAGGAGCAGATATCGAATCCGTACAGTCTGCGTGGCTCGAAGAGCTTGAGAAATTTGTTGATGACTATCCTGCTGCTCCAGATTCTGCTGAGGCCATGCTTCAAATGGGGATCGCAGATGAATTTTCGGGGCGAGAGGACAATGCGATTGGGCGTTATGAAGCAATTGTTGAACGGTTTCCTGATTCGGCTTCAGCAAGAAAAGCCCGTGGGGCTGCAAGAAGGCTTCAGCTTGATGGCAAGCCCTTGAGGCTTGAGGGAATCGCTATGGATGGAAAGAATGTTGCCCTTGAAAACTTTCAAGGTGCGCCAGTGCTTGTTCATTACTGGGCTACATGGTGTGAACCTTGTAAGGTTGATATTGCAACAATCAGGGAGTTGTATTCGAAGTACGGTCCAAGGCGATTTCGTGTTGTTGGAATCACGCTTGATTCTGACGTCAAGCAGCTAGATTCATATCTCTCGGAGAAACCAATGCCGTGGCCTCAGCTCCATGAGTCGGGTGGTTTGGATGGACGCTTGGCAGAAGATCTGGGGGTGCTCACATTGCCAACGATGATTCTTCTTGACAGCGATGGCAATGTTGTCGATCGCAATCTTGTAATTACCGATCTTGAGAGGAAACTGGAATCCCTGATTGAGGGGAACTAGTGAATTTTAGTCTTTTTTCTGTCTCTCGCACGGGTTGCGGGAGGTGAGGCTTGTCGCTAGTGTCAGGCTTGTCTGCCTAATTTCTTGCCTGGAGGATAAGAAACAGTCATGCCCTCTGCGATCGGAAATGTAAGTCCTGTTTTGTGTGCCGTCGGTATCGTTCAGGTACTCGGGGTTGTAGCAGCCATATGGTCACGGCTTGTAGAGGGCACGCCAAGGGAGCGAATAGGGCATTGCCTATGCTTTTTAGCGCT
Organism: Pirellulales bacterium; assembly: GCA_039831735.1. GTDB lineage: Bacteria > Planctomycetota > Planctomycetia > Pirellulales > UBA1268 > CACORA01. Next base: position 3,614 of record JBDOMS010000061.1, on the reverse strand, counting down.
CGGTGTTGTGGGTGGGCTGAGTGGGTTCTGTCTGCAGTATGGTCCAGATTCTGGTGCCATGTGCGCGGTGACGCTTGTTCTGATGACCATGATTTCCATTGTGGATCTAAAATCATCAGGTTAGACAGCCCTGGTTATTTTGCCTTCCTTGCGCCGTCGAGTTGTCTTAGCCGCACTGTCCGAAGAATCGTAAAAAAACTCCCCTTCGGACCCTCTTTGTGCCGAACAACACAATAAGGCGAGATGGCGCGACGCGTCAGACTGCCACTGTTTTGTTTCCAAGGAGCTAGGCATGTTGACTTTGATCCGCTCTTTTCGGCTGCTCTTAGCAATGAGCGCGCCGCTGTTTTTTATGGCGAACACTTTCGCTGATGATCTTGCTGCACGCGTCACATCCCAGATTGAAGCGTCACCTGATCTGAAGGGTGCATCTATTTCAGTCAAGGCTCTTGGCCCGACTGTGTGGCTTTCGGGCGCTGCAACAATAGAGGAGCAGCAGGCTGCTTTGGCTGTTGCAAAGAAGACATCAGGTGTTGAGCGAGTGGTCGATCAGTTGTCAGTCTCGCAGCGTGTCCCGCGAGGAGAGAACGCAGGTGAATCGTCGAGGCGAATGCTCAGACCAGGTGGTTTAGTTGGGGGAATGCAAAAGCCTGGAGTGCAGTCCCTTGGGATGCGGCATGTGGTGAATCAGCCAGTCGGCATTTCTGATCTAGGGAAAGATGAGTTAGCGCAATCGGTTGCTCATTCATTGCGAAATTCTGGCATGTTGAAAGGGTATCGAGTCAGCGTAAAAGCAAAAAGTGGCACTGTCTGGCTAGAAGGTACCTTGGCCAGTCTCGATCAACTTCAAACAGCCGTTGCTATCGCAGAGCAGACGCGTGGAGTAGAACGAGTAGTCAATCGGCTCTCCGTTGACACGGAAGCACCATCCGAAAAGTCTCCAAACAGTCAAAGTTTGTTTTCATTGCCTGATTCAATGCTAAATTTGATTGGAATGGGAACTCCGCCTAATCAAATGTCTGAATCTTCATTAAGAGAGCTTTCTAGAGATCCAGTACAACTTGCGAATGCAGAACTTCCAAGTAGTGATCCTGCGGGAATAATTCAACTAACGCAGGGGCAGGAAGCAGTGAGTCAGGCACAGTATCCGTCGCGGAAACAAGAATCTTTACAAACACAACGGTCGCCACAGTTCAGGCAGACGCTGTCAGCGCAAGAAGGACGTCCTTTACCAATGCGAATGGCAGCGCGAATGAATCGTGCAGGCATTCGTCCGACCGGGTATGGCGAACCGATGGTTCTGCCTGGACCCCAAGAGTACGCTGATTACGGTGGGAGTGTTCGCGTCGTTCCAGGTTCAATGAAGATCAGTGAGGGAAGCCAAGCGATGCCTCAAGCCAGCATGTTACCCACACCGGCCGCTAGCAGTTCTCCAGGGCAACCTGTGCCAATGGGAGCGACTGGTGTTGGAATGCCTGCTGTTCCTGTGAGGGGCGGAGGGCCAAACATGCCAAATTATGCATGGCCAAGTTATGCTGCAAATCCGAACTATGCTGCCCTGCAGTATCCCACTCAATATTCACCGACTGCTTGGCCGTATATCGGTCCTTTCTATCCATACCCTCAGGTCCCACTCGGTTGGCGACGAGTTTCGTTGGAGTGGGATGATGGTTGGTGGTATGTGGACTTTGATGATCGTCATGTCCACAGCCATCATCGATGATAAACACCAAATAACAAAAAAGAGGCACACCTTCTTGTTCATCAAGAAAGGTGTGCTTTCTTACATACTTGGAGAAATCCCCTTCCGGCCTGTTTTTCTAAAGCTCACATCTTGCCTAGGTGGCAATCTTTTGAAAAACGCACAAGTTCTCCAGGTGTTGTAACCGATAGTATCCACACGGTCGTTTTGTTCGGCCTGCCTTTATCTGTGAGTGTGAGGAGTTTGTCATGTCGGCAGGTACACGTTTCAGCATGTTAGGCATGTTTGTAGTTACGACATGCCTATCGCAAACCGGTTGCTTTTGGCTGACTTCTGCAGGCCCTAACGTTGGTCCGTTGGCACTGCCTATTCCGATACCTGTTTACATGCAGAAAAGCCGAGAGGATCATTTTTGGGCGTATGAACGGTATGAACGAGCCCCCGTACTTGGGCCTATTCCTCCTGGTGGTCCATGTGAAGCACTCGATGAGCCAAGCGATGATGAAGTTATGCGGGCATTAGAAAAAGCACGGCCGGTTCAGGGAAATTGGCCATTTTTGTACGAGATACAGCGAAATGATGTGCGTATAACCAAGCATAAAATTTCTGACTACGTTGATCCCCCGCGGCATTATCCTCTCGTTGGACCGGCTCAACTACATCATGCTCATTATAAGTGCACAGTCTACTTTCAAGAAATCAAGCGAATTGGCTGGCCAGTGCCATACACAGTCGTAGATGAAGATACTCAGGAAGTTGTCTACATCGATCACGATCATCTTCACATGGTGGGAGATCTTGATACCGGTGCCGATGCTCAATTCTAGTCAACGTCTTTGACCGCATCTCGACCATTTCATCATCACTCACATAAGGAGGGCGTCAACGTACTGAGTGTTGTAGAATGCGAAGTGGATGGTCGCACTCTGAGGAGTGTATCGGTTGTGAGGATAGCGGATAGCTTGATAAGAAAACTTGTCAACAGCCATGCTGTGAATCGATCTTGGCATGTGGAAGGCAGATTACAGGACAGGTGAACAATCTGATGGTTACACCGTCATGCTTTCACAAAGGAATGGATTCCGATCATGGAGCGACGGATAGCGCTCTTTCCAGCACGGCATGTCGCACTTTGGGCGATTGCGCTTACGGTATGCCTCCACAACTCAGCTGGAGCACAGCAGACCCGGGTGTGGGCAGGTTCTCCTGCGCCTTCCTCCAAAGAGTCTCGAAGCGATCTCCGGATAGCAGCCGTTGATACAATCTCTTCTCGTGAGCCAGCAGTTGTGGAAGCCAGTGGAGGGGCCGCTGTTTCTCGAGGGATCGGAAAAGGAAGCCTGCTCTCAACAATTTTGGGGGGAGGCGTTTTGATGGTGCCACTCATTGGATGTTCTTTTGCCTTGGTGGTATTCGGAATTGAACGCACCGTAAGCCTTCGGACAAATCGAGTGGTTCCACGTATGTTTGTTGATCGTTTTGTTGAGCAACTTCAGTCTGGAAGAAGTCTACCGTGTGTTTTCACACAATGAACTGCCAGGGGGCGGCAAAGTACAAGGCCCCATGTTGGAAGCCAACCAAAACAGTTTTCAATACCTAACAGAAGAGGATCTCTACGCCATTGCAACCTATGTAAAAGCGCTTGAGCCGCGAGTTGCCCCAAAAAAAGCATCGGCTAACCCCATTGCAGGCGTTGATCCAAAAGTCTTGGACCACTACCAAACATTTTGCTCAGGCTGCCACGATATGGGATCCGCTGGCGCACCCAAATTTGGGAATGCAGCTGAATGGGCCGGGCCCATCGCACTTGGCAAAGAAACGTTGTACAAAAATGCCACAAATGGCATTGGCGGCATGCCTGCTAAAGGATTGTGTGCAGCTTGCACCGAAGAAGACATCCATGCCTTGGTTGATT
>JBDOMS010000625.1:0-2171 GCA_039831735.1 Pirellulales bacterium | reverse complement strand
TATGTATTTTCTTCGACGATTCGTAACAAAAGACAGGGCGTGTTTTCTGAAAAACGAGGTGGTGATGTGAAAGCTCTCATATTGTGTGGAGGACAAGGTACCCGCCTTCGAGAACATACAGAGCTCAAGCCAAAGCCAATGGTTGAAGTTGGTGGTCGTCCAATACTATGGCATATCATGAAGTGTTACAGCCATTATGGCGTTACTGACTTCGTGCTGTGCCTTGGATATAAGTCTGCTGTAATAAAAGAATATTTTCTCAACTATAACGCCATGATGACAGATTTTACAATTTCTCTGGGGAAAAGCAGCACCATTGAAATACATAAAGCATCTATGATTGAAGAGCATTGGCGAGTGACCTTGGCCGATACTGGTGAGGACACAATGACTGGTGCCCGAGTCAACAAGGCAGCATCTTACTTAGATGATGAAGAAACATTTCTTGTAACGTATGGCGATGGTGTAGCAGATATCGATATTGGTGAACTCATCGCGTTTCACCGCAGTCATGGCAAGCTCGCAACGTTAACAGGAGTTCGGCCACCAAGTAAATTTGGTGAGTTGCAATGCACCGGAAACAGTGTGCTCTCATTTAGTGAAAAGCCAACAGGTGGCCAGAGCTTGGTCAATGGTGGCTTCTTTTGTTTCCAAAGAGAGTTTTTGCGCTACCTTTCGAGTCATACCGATTGTGTCTTAGAGCGTGCACCACTGGAGTCATGTGCACGTGATGGCCAACTTCATGTGTACGAGCATGATGGATTCTGGCAATGCATGGATACATTCCGAGATTGGACAACTCTTGAATCAATGTGGAAGTCTGGAAAAGCTCCATGGAAGGTCTGGAGCGATCCGAAGGAGGCTGACGTTCTCCCGATCCACCCTCTTTCACAGAGGGCTGCATAAATAGATGCTATCGCTCATGATGATTTATAAAAGTATTGTTGTTCTTGGTTTACGACACGTATGATATCTAGTAATAATTTTGATAAGCCATTCGATAATTTTTTTGGTCGTCGAGTTCTCGTGACGGGCCATACAGGCTTTAAGGGAGCGTGGCTCAGTATTTGGCTTCATGAACTTGGTGCACATGTCTTCGGGTATAGCCTGCCACCAGATCATGAAAAAGGTGTTTTCCAAACAGCCAACGTTTCTTCACTTCTACGTGGAGATGTTCGTGCCGATATACGAGATCAGGTAAAGTTCTCAAACGTTCTTCATGACGTCAGACCCGATGTGGTGTTTCATCTTGCAGCACAGCCGTTAGTCCGTGAGAGCTATGCAATCCCAAGAGAGACACACGAAACAAACTACATGGGTACATGTAATCTGCTGGAAGCAGTCCGAGAGAGAAATGAAGCGTGTGCAGTTGTTATTGTTACAACTGATAAATGCTATGAAAATAAGGAACAGGTTTGGGGTTACCGAGAGAATGATCGTTTAGGTGGATACGATCCATATAGTGCGAGCAAAGCTGCAGCTGAAATTGTTGCAGCGAGCTATCGTGATTCATTTTTTCCAGTTGATCAAATGCATAAGCATGGTGTTGGTATTGCGACAGCTCGTGCAGGAAATGTTATTGGGGGTGGAGATTGGGCAAAGGATCGGATCATCCCAGACATGGTTAGGAGTCTGATAGAAAACAAAGCAGTTGATATTCGAAATCCACATGCGGTTCGCCCATGGCAGCATGTCCTTGAGCCCCTTCATGGCTATCTCTCGATTGCATCACAACTTTTAGATTCGCGTGTTCCTTCAGCATCGAGTGCCTGGAACTTTGGCCCAGGCGCGGATGGACACAAAACGGTTGGTGATCTTGTATCACTGTTTCATGAAATCTGGGGAGAAGGAAATTGGGAGCCAGATGGTCTTGGACATCCACATGAGACATCATTTTTGAGTTTAGCTATTGATAAGGCGGTGAACCAGTTGGGATGGGCGCCTACATGGGATTTTAGAAAAACAGTATCAAAAACGGTTGAGTGGTACCGCTCTCAGCAGGGCGATGTCGTCAATATGCACGATAATTGTCGAGCGGACATTACTACTTTTATATCCGACATCAATACTTCACAGTCACAGCCTTCATTGAAACAATATGCCGCCTGACGGAGCACTACGTAACCTCTCAATGCAACGACATACCGCCCCCTCATGCCAATTTTGTGATG
>JBDOMS010000403.1:0-9365 GCA_039831735.1 Pirellulales bacterium | reverse complement strand
CAATCGTACAAGCCCTTAAGAATCCCGTTCCGCAGACTCAAACTGAGAGAGTTGATCAATAAACGTTTTGGCCATAGCTCCAGAATGAGCACAGTTGGAAACTGCAGATGCCACTGCGACTCGTTTGAACCCCAATGAAGCTAATTCCGTAAGGCGATCAATTGTAACTCCTCCGATAGCGAAGGTTGGCAAACTCACTGAACTGGTAACGCTTACAAGATAATCCGGCGATGCAAAATGCTGGAACTGTTTTGTAGTCGTTGGAAAGCAAGGTCCTACTCCAAGGTAGTCTGCTCCATCGAATATGGCTGTTTGGGCTTCTCCCAAACTATGTGCTGTTCGCCCAACGATTGCATGAGGTCCAAGTAGTTGTCGTACAAGTGATGTTGGTAGGTCATCACATCCCACATGAACACCATCAGCATGAGTAGCAAGTGCCACATCAGTATGGTCGTTGACAATCACTAGTGGTCGACGATCTCCATCACATGCATATTGCCGGGAAACTGCAAGGGCCAACTTTGTTCGTTCAACGAGACTTGGTATCGATAGATTCTTATCACGAATCTGTATCATTCCAACGCCAGCAGAAAAAAGTGCTTCAATGTGGGACACAAAGCTCTTTTCATCATGGCTTGCATCAACCAGTACATACAAAAGAATGCCGTCGAGCCGGTCAGTAGCCTTCAGCGTACCACGTATGGCTTTTTCGAGAGCATAAATTCGGAGACGAAACTTTTCAAAGTCCTTACCAAGTTGAGGGGCAATTAAGCCGACACACTCCTGCAGACTTCGAAGAGATTGTGTTGCTCGAGCAACATTCGCTGCCACAAGATCCTCTGGACTGTTGCGGGCTTGGGCGGATTCTGATTGCATCAGTGCACCCACATCACCGGTGACATTCCTCATCATTGACCGGCCCTTCAGGCTATCACTCAAGAGTATGGCAACTAATTCGTGACGTATATCCTTCGCCGACTGGGTAAGAAATACATCGTCGAAGACAAATCGCAACGTATCCTCAATCACTCGAATCGCCTCAACTGCCCGATTGGCCGAAGCATCGAGAAGCCGCCAGACACCGGGGTTTACCCGACACTGAATTCTCGAACCGTTCTCTTCTTTCGATTTCATCCTTTGTTTTAGCCTGCAAACACCTTGGAAAAATGGAGGGAGATCTCTACACTCTCACGCCACACAGTCTAATACGGAACCTCGCTTATGGGTTTTTTTCGTTCACTAACACTAATTTGGCCTGGTCTTCCTTGGCTTTGGTTGCGTGGAAGTATAGGGGGCCTCGTCATAGCCCTTGCATTTGCTGTACTCCTCGATATTGCCATTCTTACCACATGGATTTGGTCTGATGTTGTCGATCTTCAAATCTCCATGGGCATTTGGACGACAACCTTTGCGGTATGGATACTGGCAACAACATCAGCTGTTTCACGTTTTCCAGCGCGGATTCCCAAAAAACAGCATGCGCGAGTTGAAATATTATTTGTCGAAGCAAGAAATGCATACCTTGCACACAACTGGCTCACGGCAGAGACAAAACTACGATCTTTACTTGCTCTGGCTCCGACTGACGGTGAAGCCCAGCTTATGCTCATCACAATGCTGCGACGTGTAAATCGCATCCAAGAGGCACGTCACGCACTGGAACAACTGTCTCGAAGCGATTCTGGAGCCCTCTGGCAAAAAGAAATCAATCGTGAGCGTCTCCTCCTTGAAGATGCTAGCCAGATGGATGAAAAACAGGAAAATGAATGTTTTCTTAGGACGAAAACTCGGGCTCCAGCCCGAGTCGAAGGCAAAAAAGCTGCCTGAGCCAATTGCTGCCAGATTGTGTCCTAAAAGCGGTCTTGGAGGCTCGGCAGAGACTTTTATTGCCCGCTTCCCTAGAATTAGTGAGTCGTTTTGGCCTGAGGTTTGCTCATCTCAAAAAAGTGTGTGCAGACCTGCCGCAATGGCATGATCCATATCTTGTTACCGAAGGAACTTCCTCATGTACGAGCGTTTCACAGACCGAGCTCGCAAAGTGATGCAACTGGCCAATCAGGAGGCGCAGCGATTCAACCATGAATACATCGGTACGGAGCACGTATTACTTGGTCTTATCAAGGAAGGGAGTGGCGTTGCCGCAAACGTTCTGAAAAACCTTGATATTGATCTTCGGAAAATCCGTATGGAAGTTGAAAAGCTTGTTCAAAGTGGACCTGACATGGTGACAATGGGAAAGCTTCCACAAACCCCTCGTGCGAAGAAAGTGATTGAGTATTCCATGGAGGAGGCTCGAAATCTCAATCACAATTATGTTGGAACAGAACATATTTTATTAGGACTGCTTCGTGAACAGGAAGGCGTCGCAGCCCAGGTTCTTATGAACCTTGGGCTCAAGCTTGAAGATGTTCGGGAGGAGGTTCTCAATCTGTTGGGGCATGGAATGGAGGAAGGTGGAGAACGCAGTGGAATGGGCGGCCGACAGATGGCTGGTGCTGGTGGTGGTGGAGAGTCTTCTCCCAAAAGCGGGAAAAGTAAGACTCCTGCTCTTGATAGCTTTGGCAGAGACCTGACTGAATTGGCTCGACAAGGCAAACTCGATCCTGTGATCGGACGAGAAAAGGAAATTGAACGGGCGATTCAGATTCTGTGCCGACGTACAAAAAATAATCCTGTTCTGTTAGGTGAAGCAGGAGTAGGGAAGACGGCGATCATTGAAGGGTTTGCCCAGCGCGTCGTAAATGGCAATGTGCCAGAATTACTTGCTGATCGCCGCATTGTTGTGCTTGATCTTGCCATGATGGTGGCAGGTACGAAATACCGTGGCCAGTTTGAGGAGCGAATCAAGGCAGTCATGAATGAGGTTCGCCGAGCCAAAAATACAATTCTCTTTATTGACGAACTTCATACCCTTGTCGGTGCTGGTGGTGCCGAGGGAGCCATTGATGCCTCAAATGTCCTCAAGCCAGCTTTGGCTCGTGGTGAAATCCAATGTATTGGTGCGACGACACTGGATGAATATCGCAAGTATATTGAAAAAGACTCTGCCCTCGATAGACGATTTCAGATCATTATGGTTGAGCCTGCGAGTAAAGCTGAGGCAGTTGAAATCCTCAAGGGGCTTCGAGATCGTTACGAAAGTCATCACCGAGTCAGTATCTCTGATGAAGCGCTTGAGGCTGCTGTTGAGCTATCAAGCCGTTACATCACAGGCCGTGCTCTTCCTGATAAGGCCATTGATGTTATTGATGAGGCTGGTGCCCGAGTCCGCCTCAAAGCAATGACCAAGCCCCCAGATCTCAAGGAGATTGACGAAGAAGTTGACCGTCTCAACAAAGAAAAAGAAGAGGCGGTCGCCAATCAGGACTTTGAAAAAGCGGCATCGCTCCGAGATCAGGCTGATAAGTTGAAGAAGAAAAAACAGGCCATGACCAAGGATTGGCGTGAAAAGAGTCGTGAGGCAGATGGGGTTGTAGATGAGGAAGTGGTCGCTGAAGTTGTCTCAAAAATGACTGGCATCCCTCTCACTCGCATGAGCACTGAGGACCAAGCGAGGCTCATGGGCATGGAAGATGAACTCCATAAACGAGTCATTGGGCAGGATACTGCTATAAAAAGTGTTTCAAAAGCTGTTCGTCGAAGTCGATCTGGGCTTAAAGACCCAAAAAGGCCCATCGGTTCTTTCGTGTTTGCTGGTCCGACCGGGGTTGGAAAAACACTGCTCGCCAAAGCTCTCGCTGAGTTTATGTTTGGTGATGCTGATGCCCTCCTACGCTTTGATATGAGTGAGTACATGGAAAAACACAACGTAAGCCGTCTCATCGGTGCTCCACCAGGATATGTTGGTTTTGAAGAGGGTGGTCAACTCACTGAAAAAATTCGTCGTCGACCATACGCTGTCGTACTGTTAGATGAAATCGAGAAATCACATCCGGATGTATTTAACATGCTCCTCCAAGTCATGGAGGAGGGACGACTCACAGACTCGTTTGGTCGCAATGTTGATTTTCGTAACACTATTCTCATTATGACAACGAATGCTGGGGCAGAGGCAATTAAGAATGAATCTTCTTTTGGATTTCAAGCCCCTGATAATGACGCAAGTTATGACAGCATGAAATCACGAGTCAATGAACGTATTGAAAAGGTATTCCGTCCTGAGTTCTTAAATCGACTTGATGATGTCATTGTATTTCATCATCTCACTGTCGATAACCTGAAAGAGGTCATTGATATTGAACTCGAAAAAGTTCGTGAGCGTCTTCAGGAACGTGGCCTACAACTTGAACTGACTGACAATGCCAAAAAATTTCTGATCAAGAAGGGCTCTGATACAGATTTTGGTGCACGCCCACTTCGTCGGGCACTTGAGAACTTTATCGAAGACCCTGTGAGTGAAGAACTTCTCAAAGGAGAGTTTCAAGGGAAAGACACCATTCAAGTGGACTGCAAAGAAGTAGCTGGGAAAAAACAGCTTTCATTCACCGGTATTGTCACGGCCGAACCAGTAGCCTCGGGATCTGGTGAAACTGCAGAAGATCAGTAGTACGGAGTGTCCTCCTAAGCTACCTATTTTTCTGTGTCGTGTTGTAATCGTCACAACTGCCTCAAGCCGCCTGACATGCACGGCCGATTCTTCAGATACCAAGAAGTTTCCGCTGCGCAGTGATCGAAGATGGCATCTCCAATAACTACCGCTGCTAATCAATCATCACGCTTCACGCATGTAATTACGGAGCATGTTGCCAACCTCGGTTCGTTTACGATGCACCAGATAGCAGGCATCGGAGACGTCACATTGTTTTCGCTGAAGACCATTGGCTGGCTTTTTGTCAGACGTCAGCGGAGAGACGTGCTCCTCCCAAACTTCTATCAAATTGGCGTGATGTCCTTGCCAGTTGTAGCTCTCACAGGACTTTTTATTGGTATGGTTCTTGCGGTACAGAGTCATGCGCAATTTGATAATCTTGGACTTCAAACCCGTTTAGGGTCTGTCATCAACCTCTCACTTGTTCGTGAATTAGGTCCAGTTTTAGCAGCTACTATGCTCGCTGGCCGAGTAGGGAGCGCAATGGCTGCTGAACTTGGGACGATGCGGGTGACTGAACAAATTGACGCATTGGAAAGTATGGGGGCGAATCCTCTCTACTATCTCGTTGTACCTCGATTCCTCGGATGCCTCGTTCTCATTCCGGCTCTCACCATCATGGCAGACTTTATGGGAGTGCTGGGTGGTTACCTGTATTCACACGGGATTCTTGGAATTGACTATTACCATTATTGGACGAATTCTCGTGCATATGTTGATGCTTTTGACTTTATGATGGGAATTTCAAAAAGCTTTTTCTTTGGTGCCGCTATAGCTCTAGTCAGTTGTCATCATGGTTTTCATTGCAGTCAAGGTGCTGAAGGAGTTGGACGGGCAGCCACAAATGCTTTTGTCCATTCGTTTGTCCTTATTCTCATTCTCGATTTGTTCTTGGGTATTGGTCTCAACAACGTGCATGATTATTTCCGTCCCGATGGGCCTCGGAGTCTGCTGTAGCAGTACTCTCTTATGACCGTAACCGCTCCCGCTTCTATCACTACGACAGATTCTCTTGCTCCAATGCTATTGGAGGTTCGTGAATTGTCTGTCACGTTTGGTCATCAAGAGGTATTGAAAAACATTTCGCTTTCAATTCCACAGGGACAGACACTTGTCATTCTTGGTGAGAGTGGGTGTGGCAAGACGGTTCTGCTCAAATCCATGATCGGCCTTATTCGACCAACACATGGTGATGTTTTGTTTCAGGGGGACAGTCTCCTTCGGATGTCAGACCGAACACTTGCTCATCTCCGAACTCGCTATGGCTTTGTGTTTCAAGGAGCTGCACTCTTCGATAGTTACACCATTGCTGACAATATTGCATTTCCACTTCGTGAACATACTCATGTTTCTTCTCTTGAGATCGATGACATCGTTTCGTCACTTACAGACGAGGTCGGCCTCCCACGGTCTGCGCTACACAAGAAACCGATGGAACTTTCTGGAGGAATGCGAAAACGGGCAGGTCTTGCCCGGGCACTGGCGCTCGACCCAGAACTTATTCTTTATGATGAACCAACAACAGGTCTTGATCCAATTATGAGTGATGTGATTAACGAACTCATTATGAAGGTACAACAAAGACCCAAAGCAACAAGTGTCATTGTAACACATGATTTGAATACGGCTCGGAAGGTTGCTGACCGGATCATCATGCTTTATCCGTTATTTCGACTCCCCCATCAGGCTCCACAAATTGTTTTTGATGGCACTCCGAATGAACTGATGTCATCAAAAGATCATCGGATTCAACAATTTGTGGAAGGACGAGCGGGAAATCGCTTAACTGAAATGCAAGAAGATTACACAGACTCGAACGCCAAGGATCAGCAAAGAGAAAGTGAGAACGCGAAATGAATGAGCGCGTCATGCAATTTCGTGTCGGTGTGATGGTCCTCGCGACGGCAATCATCGCTGGCATTCTTATTGTTCTGTTCGGAGACTTACCATCACTGGTACAAGCCACGTACCCTGTACAGATGGTTTTTGCTGATGCAAGAGGTGTTGCTGATGGTACTCCCGTTCGCAAAAACGGCATTCTTGTTGGGCGTGTATCACGCGTGCAACTCAATGAGAGAGGAGGTGTCAACGTCGTTGCCGATATCAACTCATACGTTCCTATTTATCAAGACGAACAGCCCCGCATTGTCACAACACTTCTAGGCGATGCCGAAATCCAGCTCATCGCTGGCCGAATCGTTGCTCCTCGACAGCCTGTAGGCTCCGAGCAGGTTCTTGTCGGACAGGTCGCCCGTGATCCATTTGAAATTTTCGCCACCCTTGAACCAAAGTTTGGGGCCACCCTCGACTCTCTTGCTGAGGCAAGCAAATCTGTGTCCAAGCTTTCGACAAACCTCGACCGGGTATTTCTCGGAGACGATGATACTTTTACTCAAATGGTTGATAAGACACAATCTGCATTAGATGCATTTAGTCAGGCAATGACAAACATTAATGATGTCATGGGTGACCCTACTGCTAGGGAGCGTCTCAAGGCTTCCATTACTGAAATGCCTGAGGTACTCGCTGACCTGCGCACATCAGTTCAAGGCATTGGTACGACTCTGGATAGTGCTGATCGAAACCTAAGAAATCTTGAGGGGCTCACTCGTCCTCTTGGTGAACGTGGCGGACAAATCGTAGCACAACTGGACAAAACAATTAGTCGCCTTGATGAAGTTTTGTCTCAGGCTGTCACTTTTACGACTGCACTTAATGAATCACAAGGTACACTTGGCCGATTGGTGAAGGATCCTCTTGTTTATGAGGAACTTGCACAGGCTGCCACAAATGTAAATTGCCTCACAAAAGAGTTGCGACCTATCGTTAATGATGTCCGTGTCTTCACGGATAAAATTGCACGTCATCCAGAACAACTTGGTGTGCGAGGAGCTATCGATAGACGGCCAGGCCTCAAATAATTGAGGGTCCATTCCGTCAACGTCTACAACACCCTACGCACACGAAGATTCATCCTAGCGCACTGGTGCATCAAAAGATGCAGAATGTGCTCTCTAACGCTGGCATAGCACCGGTCGTCCTTGCACAGACAAATTTGTCTCACAGATGTGTGCGTGAAGTCTGCAGTGCTCATCAGCCTCCTCACATTGCCATCCCATTCCAGAATGCCTTAAAATAGAACAATTGCACGGTTCATATGGGACACGATCTGATTTTTTCCCTAAAAAAACAAGTTTTTCACAACCTTTCCCTTGAAGCCTACGTACTGTGGATTAGTCTCGAAACATCGAAATTTCGAGGAGTTCTATCAATGTCTAATTCTGGTGTCTTTCCACTTGCGTTTCACCCAAACTTCAGGCCTCTTGGGTGTGTCATTTTGGCTTGTGTTGCGCAAGTTTTTGCGCCGCCTTCTAAGGCAACTGCTCAATGCTGTGGTCAATCATCTACGCCCGTCATGACTCAAACTTACCGCCTCGATTACAAGACGGTATACGACGAAGAAAAAGTGACTGCCTACCGTGTGACGTATAAAACTGTTTATGAAGACAGGATTTACACTGTCCAAAAACCTGTCTGGGAAACACAGACCCAGCAACGACGCTACACCGTTCAAAAGCCCGTCTGGGAAACTCGAACCCGTGAAGAACGATATACCGTCATGAAGCCAGTTTACGAAACACAGATCGTTGACCGCAGCTACAACGTCGTACGAGACGTGGTTGAAACAGGCACGCGTGAAGAACGATATACCGTCATGAAGCCTGTTTACGAAACATCGACGCAAGAACAGGTTCGCACTGTTCGTCGTCCAGTATACGAAACAGCTGAACGAGAAGAAACATACACTGTTGCTGAACCAGTAACGACAACACGGACTGCGTATTCCATGACATCGCAAGCCATCGATACCGTTACACCAGTTGCTACACCAGGAACAGCGCAACTTGGTTGGTCATATGGCGGATGGGTTGTGAACCCGTATACAGGCCAGACACAATGGCAGCGCGGTGGCTACACATGGGCTATGAGTCCGGGTGTCGTTGTGAATCAGGTAAATCGTGTCTATCAACCCACGTATACTCCAATTCAGGTGCCGCAGACAACAATGGTAAACCGAGTTGTCACACGTCGTGTTCCGGTGCAGACTGTCCGTTATGTAGACGAGCAGGTGGTACAACAGGTTCCTGTTCAAACCATGCGAATGGTAGCCGAGCAGCAGGTACGCCAGGTACCAGTGCAAACAGTTCGAAAAGTGGTTGAACGAGTTGAAAACAAAGTGCCCGTACAAACAGTACGAATGGTAGCTGAAGAGCAAGTCCGACAGGTTCCAGTACAAGTCTGTCGATATATCACTGAAGAGCGAGTGCAGCCTGTCAACATTCAGGTCTGCAAATATGTAACAGAACAGCAAACAGTCAAGGTACCGAGAATCGTTGAAAATAGAGAACCTTATTCTTACACCGTCCGTAAACCTCGCACTGTTGTCACACGAATCCCACTGGATCCTTGCGGAAATCCTATTCAAACACCGCCTCCTTCGCTCACGCCTCCAATAGCCCCCTCGACTCCTGTTGCTCCACCTATGACACCTGCTGCTGCTGCTCGGCCTACACTCCCTGCAGCAAATGCGGCAGGGAGTTCGAATCAAAAAACGTTTAGCGACTCAGAGGATGTCTCTCTCAAAGACAGTCCTGCTGGATGGGGTAGTTCAGATCTCAAGCACGTTGATCCTAGGACTTCTTCAGTGCAAGCCAATAAACCAGTGAATGCAGAGCTAGGTTCAATCAATGAAAAGACTGGTGAGCCGGGCACTGAT
>JBDOMS010000024.1:0-2175 GCA_039831735.1 Pirellulales bacterium | reverse complement strand
ATCTTTGGACGCTGTTGTTTCATCCGGGCCAGCGTTGACCAGCTTGCGAAGATTCCCTGGCACATCATCAAGCTTGTCTTTTCCGACCTGAGCCTTCCACCACGCCTCAAAAGAACGTTTTGGATCAGTGACAGGATCACTTTCGCGAACACCCCCAACCATATCCCATCGTACGTGTCCATCGAATTGTGTAAGTGCAAACCCCTTCACCGTAACCCCTGCCTTAAGCCCGAGGGCTTTGGCCGAGACAGCTATTCGTTCCCATGAGCCTTTTTGAGGCAAAGCACCGACGTGATATCGAGATGGCTTCCCACGGTCACCCCACGGAATCGCATCGAGATCTCCCCAAACAGCACGATGACTCCACGAGCCAGTGTTGAACTGAATCATGATACTTTTTGGAGGATTTGATGGATCAAGCCACACATGCGCAAACACTTCTTCGTCTGCCTGTAACTCAAATGACTGTGCACCACTGTCATAGAAATCCTGTCCAATACCGGTTGCCGTTCGCTCAAGACTCCGCTGCCCAGACAACACGCCGGCTTCTCGATCTCCTGTCAACCAGGATGTTTCTTCGCCACCACTATGTTGCATCGCTGCACCGGGTGGGAATTCGTCATCAAGCCACACCTGCTCGATACGATCTGGAACTGGCCGTGGTGAGAGCGATGCCGGGTCTGTGTATGGAGCTTTCGATACTTGGTCAGACACGGCCTGGACCATGACTGGATGTGCATCCTTCAACTGTTGCAGTTGATCTGACTGCTCTGGTGTCGGCAGCGGCATGACAGGTGGAGTGTCTATCTTATTCCCATCGAAACCTGGATCTGCAGCAGAATTAAAAAATGCATACAGTGAATAGAATTCCTTCTGGGAAATAGGATCAAACTTATGGTCATGGCAGACAGCACATTGACCACTCAGTCCCAAAAATGCATTTGTCATGGTCGCCGTACGGTCAACCGCATACCGAAAAAGAAGTTCTTCCTTGATCGAACCACCCTCACTTGTGGTCACGTTACACCTCGAAAAACCAGTCGCTATCTTCTGAGCTGTTGTTGGGGAGGGAAGAAGATCTCCAGCAAGTTGCCATATTGCGAACTGATCAAAGGGCAGATTCTCATTGAATGCCGTAACCACCCAATCACGATACGCCCACATCTCACGCTCATTATCAAGATGCAAGCCGTGCGTGTCTGCATACCGTGCAACATCAAGCCAATGCCTCGCCATTTCCTCACCATGCCTCGGGCTTTGCAACAGTCGTTCAACTTGCTTCGCGTAGGCATCTGTGGAACTGTCGTTAAGAAAAGCGTCGAGCTCAGCTGGTGTCGGAGGAAGCCCAATCAGAGCAAACGAGAGTCTCCGGAGAAGCGTTGAACGATCAGCTTCTTCGTTCATGGCAATGGCTTCTGACTCAATCCGAGACTCTAAAAAATAATCAATGGGATTAGCTATAGAGTCCTTCGAAACCTCAGGAATAATCGGCCGTTCTATGGGCTGGAATGACCAATGCCCCTCAAACACTGCACCTTCAGCAATCCATGCACTCATTCGTTTTTTCTCCTCCTTAGAGAGTGTTTTATTTGAATGAGGAGGGGGCATCACCACATCAGGGTCATGAGACAGGATGCGTCCAATGAGCTCACTCGATTCTAGGTCACTAGCAACAATGGCACGCAAGCCGCTTTCAAGCTTTTTTGTTGCCGCTTCAGCTGAGTCAAGTCGCAAGCCAGCTTCTTGGTCACCCGGGCCGTGACAGGCGAAGCAGTTCTCTGACAGAATGGGGCGAATATCTCGATCAAATCGAATATTCGATTCTCCCGCAAAAAGTGTGCCGCTCACCGTGAGTACAAGTTGTACGAGCAGACACGTCCGAACGATCAAGGATGTCGAATGTGCACTCACCATATCATTCATGTCCTGAACGAGAATTGATTCTGCCCTACACAGAAATAACCAATCCATACAAAGAACGCTGCCCTTGCAAGACTGCTAGTCTAGTAACTAACCGAATATAAAAAACTTTAGCTCTTGAATTATCGGTCCTTAAGGCCCATTCATCAATAAGTTTTCAATGTTTTCTCATGAAATTCCTCATAAACGTGAGTGCTTTCACGCAATACGTATCTGGTGAAGTATCCACGCGAGTGCGTCATAGGATCTCCATTT
>JBDOMS010000638.1:0-2176 GCA_039831735.1 Pirellulales bacterium | reverse complement strand
CCAGGAATCATCCCTTCGATCGAATACCGCGCAAAGAGAACAAGACCAGGAAAGGCTCCGACAGGAACAAGAAGAAGCACGTCGCAGAGAAATGGAGGCAAAAAGGGCTGAAATAAATAGACAAAGAGCAGAACGTGAAGAAGAAGAGGCAAGGAACCGAGAAGAAACCGCATCACGCAACCAGCAACGCATGGACCAGAAAGAAAAAGCATCTTACGAGGAAAGAAAAAAAAGCTTTTCTGAAGAGATACAACGCAGCCTCGGTGGCATAGAAGAAAGCATGTCGCTGGCTCCCCAGAAAGCAGACAATCCATACGAACCGGCTAAGCCAAATCCAAATCCCATCATCAAACTCTGTTCATGGCCCGACGGGGATGGATTAGAGGCAGCCGATATCAAAGCGATACTTGAGCCGATCACACTCACACTTGCAATTCCGTCAAAAAAACCAAGTGAACAGTTTGACATTGAAAAGCAATGGGATTCTCAAGGCTTCTGTACGTGGCTGATCAAGGGAAAATGGTTTGATAAGGTATTTCGACAAGACAAACAAGAACTTGTTGCCTCAGTGTTTCGGGATGGCAATGCTCTCTCCCTTAAGCTCCTCGATGTACCACTCCGTCATCCTCTTGCCTCCAAACTTCAAAACTCATTATTACTGATAACAGATCAGGGCTCTGTTGATCGACAGATTTCACTGTCGCAGTATCCTCCATTTGAGATTGGACCTATTCACACACAGGGGGTCGAATTCGAATCTCTTAGGAGTCGTCCCATTGGCACCTTGCCACCCTCTCAGCTCAAGTGGTCAATCGATGTTATCGACAATTCCAACAACAAAAAGACGGGAGAATTTTCCCAAGATAATTCAGGCGAATGGATATATGAAGTAAAGGATTCATCCGGACCTTTTGAATACTCTGGGGTCCTCAGGCTACTAGCCACGAAGGATAACGCAGCAGGTGGCTTTATCTATGCAGTCTCCATGCAACCAGCCTCAGAAGACGGCTTCCTTATCTATAAAAACAAAGAAGACATCACATCAGTCATTGGCAATGTAAAACCCTCAACGTTATTTAGTAAATTCAAGGAGTGGTCCCAGACCAATCCAGAACGACGCAAAAAGCTCATAAAAGATTGGGCGTCGCAGAATGAGGAAATTATGAAAAAAATCGATGAAAAACTACAGGCGTTTCCTCAATTCAACACAAGAAACTTTAAGAATGAATTCAACGAGTACCTGTATCAACAAAGACAGATATCATTCACAAAATTTCAACTTGCAACAAAAGATAACTATCCCGTGCCCAAAACTAATTCATTCATGGATCAGCAACTGCGTGACACCTTAACCAAACAGCTAAATGATCTACAAAAAAAGACCGATACATTCGAAAAAAATTACAACAAAATTTCAAGAAAACTGAAAGAACTCCGTGCAGATACAGAAAAGACAATTGGTGATTGGTGCAATACGATAATAGAAACAAACTGGCTCAAGGCCGCATGGAAAATAAAAATCAATACAATTGAAACAAACGTATGGACAACTAATACGCCAAAGGCACGGACACTTGTTTTACTAAAAGAAAAAACCGGCTCTTGATATGAAGGACACCACCAAATCACTCGAGGAGATACGTCAGCTTGCTGATGAAATGCGGTCGGCGTACGAACGGCTCTTGGGAGGGGACACGATTGCTGCCGTTGAAGAACTTCGTGCTATTGTCCATGAGTGGAACAATGACTGCGTCCTCGAAATCAATCAGCAGATCTTCTTTGGACACGTTGATGAAAGCGATACCGATATTCTCACGAAAATCAGTGCGACTCACTGTGAAGCTCAGTCCACGCCACGCCGACTCGAGCCCTTGAAAGGTCGGGTGATGAAGGATCTCGTCAATTTGACGGGACATCTTCTCGGTGAGTTCGACGATCATTGAATCGAGCAAAATGCGGTCGATTTGCACGGGCGCATTCGCGCCGCCGATCAATCGCGCAAACAGGATCCCGAGCCCAGTGCGCACCGACAAATACCGCTCGTCCTCTTGGCGCACGCCAGCCATCTCGACTTTACTAACTGACGGCGTGGAGTGTGTCACCGCCCCGGTGGGGGATGGTCCGGCCTTGGGTCGCGTGTTGCAGAGCCTTGCGGATGATCCGAGTCACTTAGCCT
>JBDOMS010000106.1:0-2177 GCA_039831735.1 Pirellulales bacterium | reverse complement strand
AGAGTTGGCCAAGGAGCAACAGACATGGAAGAAGTGGCGGACGTGTACGACAAAATCATTAAGTTTATTGAGGCTCAAGAGATTGAGTCCGATAAGCTGTCAGTCAAACAGAT
Source organism: Pirellulales bacterium (assembly GCA_039831735.1). GTDB lineage: Bacteria > Planctomycetota > Planctomycetia > Pirellulales > UBA1268 > CACORA01. Next base: position 2,064 of record JBDOMS010000106.1, on the reverse strand, counting down.
CTGCGAGGACTTGATTGATGTCGTGACGGAGATGAAGAGCGATGCGATTGATTATGGAGAGCAACAATGACGAAGAGGAAAACGGTACACACAGCATGCTTACTGGTTACGATTACCAGTGATGGGGATATGGAGGATGTGTTTGTAGAGTGGGACAAAGACGTCCCTGCAAATATTGCCTGTGAAATTCTAGATTCTTTTAGGGAGTCTATGGACAACTCAGCTTGGGTTGTTAATCATATTAATAATGCGAGGAGGCAGGAAGATGAAGAAGACCATGAGACTGAAGACGATACAGGTAGGGCGAGCTTGTTTGACCTTACTGAAAAACCGAAAGGCACTAAAGCTCATTGATGTGATTGATGTTACTGGCATACCGAGATCGAGTGTGTCGAAGGCAATGGTTACTTTGGGTAAGGCTCATGTGATTGAGCGAGACGGAAAGGATTATCGGAAGGGAGATAGTGCTGATGATTATGGAGCTTGGTGGAAGGAGCACAATTTATGAGTTATCAAGCCATGAGTTGTAGAGACGTAGAAAATCATCAAGACGTAGCATGCAAAGGGATTGGCCAGTGGTCATTTGGTTACGTCTGTTGATTACGATGGGCATTTCAGGAGCGTTGGTTTGGAAAATGTTACGTTCTGCTTGGCGCATAGCGTCTAGGAAGTTTAGTTTTTCAACACGCTTGGCCTCAACGAATAGGTCAGGTGTGCCAAGGAGGTCTGCTCCGCCAGACATGCTGACGTTACCTCCTCCTGAGAGTGGCGCTCTACCTACGTTGGTGAGGGATGTGTTGTCGTTGAAATATTTTGCGAGTTCGAGTTCGTAACGACTTCCCTTTCGTTGTGATGCTGTTGCCATCTAATCATTGTATCCGAATTTACTTCGACAAGGTCGGCAAAAATACCAGCCATGAGGGCGATCTTTGTTGTCTCCGCAAGCCATGCAGGGACGATTCCAGTTTTTCACTTTGGCGTAGCGCTTCACTTGGTATTTTGCTCCATCGAAATATTCTATTCCTTCACGCATGAGAATTCTTTTCAGGGTATCGACACAGCAGTTGAAATGTTGAGCAAGCTCAATGTAAGAATGATCTTTGTGGTGAGTGCGTAACCAACCAACATTTTCAATAGTCACTACAATAACTTTGGGCATAGATCTCTATGAACTCAATGAGTTAAGCGAGATCATATCATTTTGAATAACCTTACACAACTTTAGGGGTTGATCTTCTCGTCAAAAAATGATATAAATTGCGTATAGCGAAAGCGATTACAAGCAACCCCCCGTAGGGGGTAGCTTGTTCAAAAGCGAACGACGAGAGCGACAGCAATTTATATCACAATTTATCCTTCTACCCCCCCTAGACTACACACATTATTGAATTTCTATGAGCGAGAAAGAAGACAACCGCAAAAAGTATCCAGAGATAGCACGTCTCGTAGATACTCTTCGCTCTGTCTTTGGTGAAGATACTAAAGTTATCTCTTTGGAAGTTCAAGCCAGTCACGAATCATCGACTCAGGACGACCCAGACGATCAGCAATAACACTGGCTTCTTCTCCGTCTAGTGCAAGATCTTTCGCTCGCTGTTTGGTTGAACGACTACTGACAATCATCTTCTCGTCTGTGTGCGTGTTGATGGCATAGCCTATCCATTGCACCCTGTCATGCAGATCTGTCCACTCCCTAACCTTTCCGTATCGTATCTCCGTCACCATATATATAGTGTGGTGAGGGGGGAGCTTTGCCTGTAACAAAGGCCAGACAGGATTATCGTAGTCTCCATCGTAGAGTGCGGCGTTTTGTCGCGCTGTTTCTTTTTCCTTAAACACTTGTGCAACTCTGATTTGTGTTTCCAATACAGTCAACTGATTGGTTGACCCTGCCTCACGACCACTCCCCGTGTCACTTGGTTTGTTTGAATGATGAATCAAGATGACAGCCAGTCCTGCATTCCGCAACTTCACTGCCAACTTGTTTACCTTTGCCCATTCCTCTGCGCTATTTTCCTGCAACGCAGGATACGCTGACCTGACTGTGTCTATAACGACCACGTT
>JBDOMS010000153.1:0-2178 GCA_039831735.1 Pirellulales bacterium | reverse complement strand
ATTTCCTGTGTCTGCATCCCAGACGCGCACGGTTGCATCTTCTGAGGCTGTTGCGATCTTTCTTCCCTGATCAAAAAACAAAACATCAAAGACGCGACCTGTGTGACCTGAGAGGACCACATGTGGATGACTGTCGTGAATGTTCCACACACTAGCCGTACTATTCTGCAATCCCATCACGACCTGTCTGCCATCAGGTGAAAAGACAACTGAATAAATGGTTCCTCCATGCGGCTCACACCGTGTCAATTCATTCCCACTCAAAACATCCCAGATTCGTGCTGTGCCATCACGGCCGCCTGTCACAAGATGCTTTCCATCCGGAGAAAAGTCGATGCCATAGACAATGCCCTGATGCCCTTTCAGTGAGACCACGCCGTGGGTGCCAGTCACTGGCCACACACCAACAAACCCTGTCGCACCAGCAGCAGCAATATGATCACCTGTCGGCGACCACGCTGTTGTCCAGAATGGCTCCTCACGGTGAGCCAGAATCTGACATACAGGCTTCATATGTTGAGCAGGCTGACTCACTCCAAAAGGACTCCAAAGTTTGAGCATGCCATCCTCGCCGGCAGAGATAACTTGCTGGCCACTTGGATGCCATGACACTCCGCGAACAGTTCCCTTGTGTGCATGTAATGTCCTGACTGATTCTTCCAGTGATGCATCAAGGAGCCTCAACTCAATTGGCACAGCTTCTCCATCACCTGGAAGAAGATTCTGTGCCGAAAGGAGTAGCCGTTTTGCCTCACGCACAGCCCCACGCTGGCGTGAGCCGTTCGCAAGGAGTACGGTTGATCGATAGAGGTGTTCCCGTGCGGTTGCAGCTGATTGCTCAGCACGTACAGCAAAAAGGAATACCCCGATGATGGCAGCAACCATCGATATCAGAACGCCAGCGATCAACGCCACGGCCGCGCGATGCTTTCGAGCGAGTCGAAGAAGAATTTCATATGTCGCATACGGTCGGGCACCTACAGGTTCATGCGCAAGCCAGCGAGTGAGGTCACCGAGTAGGTCAGCTGCAGTGTGATAGCGACAATCTGGCTGGTGTGCGAGACAATGTGAGACAATAGCTCCCAACGACCGAGCGTCATCATTCGAAAGCCCCGCCTCTTGGCGTGCTGACCCAAACACACGAAGACCAACCCGCGTATCGTGACGTTCAATCGCAGCGAGTGCCTCAAGCACAGATAGTCGTCGAATATCATACGGCAGCTGACCTGTAATCAGTTCAAAGAGCACAAGTCCTAATGCATAGACATCACTTCGGGCATCAACATCACGGCTCCCCACAAGCTGCTCAGGGCTCATGTACTGCACCGTACCGATTACTTGGCCCGGATGCGTCTGTGGAGAATTGAGTACAAACGAAGCTCGTGCGATACCAAAATCGATAACTTTTGGCTCTCCGTCGGATGCAACCAGAATATTTGCAGGCTTCAGATCTCGATGAATTACTCCTTTCTGATGACCATAGGCGACAGCAGCTGTTACCTTCCGCATGATGCTGACCCTATCACGGAGAGACATTCGTGCATGTTGACAGAAATGCGTGATGGCTTTTGCATCTGCAACAAGTTCCATAACGAAGAATGGGACTCGAAGTCCATGCACCTGAGTCGCTGTCAGAGCATAGATCTGAGCGATATGAGGATGTCGAAGCTGCGCAAGTATATGCGCTTCATATTCAAATCGTTTCAACTGGGCTGACGATACAACGCCATCATGCATAACCTTAATGGCAACACGACGCCCTAATGCATCTTGGGTGGCCTCATAGACTCGCCCCATTCCTCCACAGGCGATAAATGCAGTGATTGTCATTCCAGCGAGTTTCGTACCTGACCGAAGTTCCAAAGGACAACCCACTGCTAGATCAAAATCATCTGCCACATCACTGAGATCAGATGGTCCAGCAGATGCGACTCTATCCTGAGCGCCTGGCCATGCCCACGATGAGGGCATTTTCGATGCGTGATCCATTCCATCAAAAGAATGTGGATGTTGACAAGCCATCTCTTCATTGTTGCATGTGCCTTCACCACGGGCATGCATTTGGTTTCATAAAACCTTTTACTGGAGACGCACGTATGACTTAAGAGAATCTCTAACATGGTCACTGAAACAACATGTGATCCACATGAACTACATAGATGCTTGAAAAAACTTGCC
>JBDOMS010000300.1:0-2180 GCA_039831735.1 Pirellulales bacterium | reverse complement strand
CCGTAACATCTTCTGAGCGGAATGAAGTACTTCAGTAAGATCACCAACCACCTGCGACACTTCGGCCGGTAACGGTTGCGGCTCATCTGCGGGTGGCATTTCACCGGCGTTCAGTCTGTCAAGGATGTCCTGCCAGTTGACAGCATCAGCCGAGTCCACAATGGTGAGCGTAATATCGTGCAGCGACAGATCAGCTTCCTGAGTCTCTGGCCCATGGCATCGATAGCAATGTGTCTTCAGAAAGACACCAACGGATTCGGGAATCACAACATCTGCACGCGCCGACGATCGCAAGACGCAAACACCTAGAACAACAGTGAACGTTATGTTGAGAAACGATTTCATATCAGAATTATATGAACGCCTTGGGTATTATTTTCTTTCCCTAAAAAATGCTTGCCGAAGAACGTCTCCAGATGATCAAGGGCGATTTCTTGCTAAGGTAAAAAATAGATGAACCCGCGAGGAGGGTTCGTGTACTCAAAACTCTGTGGTGCAGTTCTGCGTACGATGAAAGGTATGTCCCGACAGGAGAATTGACGACAGGACTTTGCTCTGTGACCCAAGGTTTTTTCTTGTTTGTGACATCTTTGGTGCAACCATCGCTGCTCACGACTGCAATTGCTTTACGACGCCAGTACTGTCGCCATGTTGTTCGGCGTTGATACCAAGTCCCTGCAAAATGGTGAGCCACACATTACACAGAGGAGTATCTTCCGGAAGGACGAGATGCTGGCCAAGTTTTAGGTTTGCTCCGCCACCCGTAAGGACGGTAGGACAATTAGTCAGGTAGTGGATAGAACTGATATTCGAACCGAACGCGACTGCTGTGTGATCGAAGAGGCTTGACCCATCAGCTTCCTTTGTTGCTTTCAGCTTATCGATCAGTCGGGCGAGGAGTTCACTGTGCGTTTTGTCACGAATTTTTGATGCTTCCATACGCTCGCCGGGCGAGTAGTGGCTGACATTGTGTGAACTTGGCTTGAGATCAAGACTCTGCAGAAGGCTTTGACCTGGCATTCGATAGGTCAGCGAACGCGTACTGTCCGTCTGCAACGCGGCAACGATGAGATCCTGCATGATCTCAATCTCGGCTTTCCCTGCTAAACTTGACTCTGGCTGCTCAAGAGGAGCTTTCGCCTTCGGAACGTTGAGCCAGGCTTCATCTTTATTAATTCGGGTTTCGATATCACGAATACCTTGAAAGTATTCGCCAAGTTTTTCTGCGTCCGTTCTGGAGAGACCGCGTTGCACACGTTTCGATTCACTCAGCAAGGCATCAAGCACACTACGGTTCTCCGCGATAGCAGCCTGACGCTGTTCAAGAGGCATATCATCTGAAGAAAACAGTTTATGAAACACCTGGACAGGATCACTATGGCCGGCCATCGGCTTGCCTCGCGCATCCCAGGCTAACGACAGTCCGGGGCCGTGTCCTTCAATCGCTGAACTATTCAATTGAATTGAGGAAAACCGTGTGTCACGCCCAAGGTGCTCGGCAACAACCTGATCGGCGGAAATACTGTTGGCCATATTCTGACCTGGCACGGAGTAGCGATTCGCACCGGTGAGCCAAAAGGTACTGCCCCAGTGGGCCTCGTTTGTAAACTGGTTCGAACATCCTTGCACCACGGCAATATCAGCCTGGTGGCGAACGAGGGGCGCAAGACCCTCTGAGAGTTCATAGTCGGCACCAGTCCTAGCGACATCAGGAAACCAGGTTTCCTTTGTCACACCAAACCCGATACTCAAAAAAACGGCTCGCTTGGGCGGCACTGCATTGAGTTTGCTTGCTGCAACCGCATATGGACGAAAGCCGAAGGATTCAAGGAACGGCAATCCAATACAGGAACCCGCTCCACGCAAAAATAAACGCCTGTTCAATCGAAAAGTCCTTCAATCAACGACCTATTTTGCATCCTCTGCTACGCTCTCTTTTAACGTGCATGGATGAGAAAGTTGCGATTCTCCTAATACCTTTAAGTATACGCCAAACGGAGGATACGCAAAAAAAATTCAATTCCAACAAAACAAGTGTCAATTGGCACATTGTAATATTATGGGTGCTTGTAGGATGTTGACGCATGTGGGCCCACGTGCATGCCCCTTGAAAAACTGATCACTAATGATTTCTCTCATTCGCGTGATCACTTTCAGGCAACAATATGCTAATGTGAACC
>JBDOMS010000334.1:0-9397 GCA_039831735.1 Pirellulales bacterium | reverse complement strand
CTTCAAGTACGACTGTTAGTAGCCGATGCTCTTTTTGATAAATCGCAAGCTTTTTCTCCAGATTCAAAAGAATCGAAATCAGCCCTTGAGGCTTCTACAAAAAAATACGAGGAACTCTATAAAAAGTATCCAAATCGTGGAGCGGGTCTACTCGCTCGATGTAATGAGGGTAGGAATTATGCGGTAGCAGGTGACTACAAAAAGGCTCTGTCTGCCCTCAACGAGATGTTGGCAATTGAAGGAAATGGAGCCTTTTTCACAACACTCAAGAGTAAAGCTCTCAATGCAGCATTGCAGTGTTGGTTGGCTGAGCAGCGGTATGATGCCTTCTCTTCGGATATGTTGATAACAGCTAAGGCAAGTGTTTCAGATGAGCAACTTGATCAAGACGTTCTCGGCATGAAATACCGAGCGGCGCTTCTTTTGACAAAGCGGGCAGAGGCTATTCCCGAAAAAGAGTCGCCAAAGAAGAAGCCGTTGTGGCGAGATGCTGGTCGACTTGCTTTGGAGGTTGCTAAGGCAAGTCGAGAGTATGCCATTGAAGCCCGTGATCTGCTGGCTTCCCTTGGTTCAGACTTTGATTCAATGGATGGTCAAGATGCATCGTTTAGCTTGCTCATGGATCAGGCAAAGCTTGCACTAACGACAATGCAAGAGCAGAGAGCTTTAGCCAAGCAAGCTTCTGCATCGAAGCAGGATGCCAAGGCAAAACAAGCGACGGAAGCAGGAGATAACGCAAGGTCACAAGCGATATCATTCCTGCAAAAAGCTATCGAAAAGGCTGAGGGAGAAGAGATTGAAGAGGTCAATCAGGCTCGTTATCTACTCACGTATCTTTTGTACGAGTCCCGTGAGTGGCTATTAGCTGCACAATTAGGCCAAGAACTTTTTAGTCGGTTCCCGAACAGCAGAGGAAGTGATCAGGCAGCCATGATTGCCATGGCAAGTTGGCAGCAACTGTCTAAGCAAACTGATTCCGGAAAGGCATTAAAGGCAAGAGAGAATTGTGGGAATCTAGCAAAGTCGATTATAGAACGATGGCCAGACAGTAAGGCGGCCGGTGATGCAGCTGTGGTCGCGATCGCCTTGGCAGTCGAATCTGACAATCCATCAACTATTTCTTCACTTCTCGATATTCTTCCAACGAACCTGAAACGTCGTGAAGAAGTTTTGATGCGTGCTGGACTGGGCTTGGTAAAACGTTTTCAAGAGGCCAGAAACGACGAAAGGAATCCAAATGATCCCGATATTGCATCTCTGAAGCAACAGGCGATTGCAGCACTTGATCAGGGGCTTGCTGCAGGAGCCAATCTGCCTCCATCGGCTGTTTCCGTCTCGGCGGCTCTTGCTCGCTGTCAACTTGCTATGGATGACGGTGATGAGGAGCGAGTGAGTCAAGTACTTGAAAACCCAAACTATGGTCCATGGACAGTGGTGAATGGGGCGTTGCCAGCTGGTGTATCAAAGTCCTTTGCTGGAAATGTTCTGACGTTATCTCTTCGTCACTTTATCAGTTCACAAAAGATTGAAAAAGCTGATCAGGCTATGGCATTGCTTGAGTCTCAAGTGGGAGAAGGTCCGGAAGCTGCTGCAAAGTTGACTACGCTGTACCTCTCAATGGGGAGGCAGCTCCAGCAACAACTCCAATCTTTAGCGGGAGAGGCAAAAGCTCCAGAGCGAGCTGCAAAAATCCTTGTTGGCTTTGAGAGTTTTCTTGATCGGGTATCCAAACCTGATGCGAAGACTGATTCACTTATGTGGGCCGCCAGTATGTATGACGCGCTCTCCTCAGGCGAGGGTTTGGGAACTGTTGTTTCGAAAAAACAGCAGGAGAAGTATCTTTCGAAAGCAGCCGAGGTGTACGAGAGGTTGTTAGACGGTCGCTTAGATGAAGTTGTTCAGTATGAACCAACAATACGGCTGAAGTTAGCCAGCATCTATCAGCGAGAAGGGAAATGGAAAGCGGCAAGAACACACATCAACTGGTTTCTTGGTGATGCGTCTCGGCAAAACATGATTGAACCTCAGATTGCAGCTGCAAAAATTGCCCAATCCGTTGGGGAATCGTCAACCGATGCATCGGAAGCTGCCAGTGAGTTTCGGGAGGCAGTGAGTGGGAGCCAAACGGGTGAAAGAACCTCGTGGGGTTGGGGCGGTATTGCAAACAAACTTGTACGACAAGCTTTTTCCGGAACGGGTGAAAGAGCAGAATGGGCGCAGGCACAATTTTTTGATGCACGACTGAATCTAGCAAAATGTAGATTCGCGTGGGCGGAGCGATCAACTTCCGATAAAGCAGATCTTCTCGGAAAGGCTTTCAACGATATTGCGCTTACGTATAAACTCTATCCAACGCTTGGAGGGGCCGAGAAGGCAAAAGAGTTCGATGCAGTTCTTCGAAATATTCAAAAAGCCCAGGGGCAGCCTCCTGAGGGATTGGCTGCTATTGATAAGGCTGCAGTAGGAGGTGGTACATGAGACGGAGAGCGAGTGTTGTGTTCTGGGTAGAGAAAGCTGTCCAGCGTCAGGTTGAACGACTCACAAAAGCCTGCTTATGTATCAGTTGCAAGTTGTTTCTGCTGAACATGTCGGTTCTGCTGTGTGCCTTGTTATGTTCTGAGCTTGCGCGTGGGGAGGTTGAAAGCCTGATAACAGGTATGTTTCCCGGAGAAAATGGTCAGAAAGAACAGAAGACAGAACAGGTCATAATTCTCAGCACGACACCAACTGACATAGAGTATGAGGATAATGCAGCACAGCTCAATCGAATTTCCCTCTCTGATGTCGTTGATATAAGTTTCGTCGATGAACCACCAGCCCTTACTGTCGCGCGTGAGTTTTTGAGGGATGGGCTTCCTGATGAGGCAAGAAAGCAGTTTGAGGAAATCAGTGATGACGAATGGTCGGGGCTTCCTGAGGAAGTGCTCGTGGAAAAGCAGTATGTTGTTGCAGCCTTTACTGGGAAATTAGCCATTGAGTCTGGTGACAACATGGCAGTAGCAGAAAAACTCTTGTCTGAATTCCTGAAAGAGAACTCTCGAAGCTATCACTTTTATGAAATCGAGAATATTTTTGGGACGCTCAAGTATAAAGAGGGAGATTATGCAACTGCTATGCAAGCATTCAGTATCCTTTCAAAAGGTCCTCCTTCGTACAAGATTCAGGCACTGAATGGAAAAGGAGAAATTTTTATCAAGCAGAGAAAGTTCGTTGAAGCCATTATGGAATACGACGCTGCCCTCTCAGTGAGCGCGAACGACATAATGAGTTTGAAAAGAAAGCAGGAGGCGTCACTTGGAAAGGCACGTGCGTTATCTGGACTTGCTAAGCATGATGATGCCTTGACATTAGTAACAAGCACGATCAACGCATGTGATCCAGAAGATAAAAGCTTTCTTTCAAGAGCATATGTCGTCTTGGGTGAGTTGTATCGTGCTGTTCAAGGTCGTGAGCAGGAAGCGCTCGTTGCGTACCTCACAGTTGATTTGGTGTATAATGTGGCCCCAGAAAGCCACGCTGAAGCGCTTTTCTATCTCTCAAATTTATGGGCTGTCGCCCGTCAGGAAGAGCGATCCCGACAGGCCGGACAAATTCTAAAAGAGGCGTATCCGCAGAGTGAGTGGGCCAAAAAGCTCACCCAGAAGGAAAAAAAGTCCTGAGGACTCTGTCTTGCATTGCAAGCATGTCTCAGGAATGCATACTTTGGGAACTGAATTCTATGGAAGTGAGATATGACTACTAAGGAGACAAGCATGCGTTCGAGTGAAAAGTCCAATCACAGCGAGGGCCTGACGTTGGCACGTTTTATCAAACGCCTTCTTAGCATTGTGATGATGGTTCTTGGTCTGACTTCTATTGTCACTGTTCCTTCCCTTTTGTGTCCTGACATTGCTGTCGCTCAAGATGACGCAAGCGCTGCTGGCAGTGATGGTGAAGAGGATTCCAAGGGTGAAAGCGCTCTGTTCTATTATGCAAAGGCACTTGGTTGGGTGTTTGGTCCAGCGTTCCTGCTGTTGTCATTTTATTTTGTTTCCTTACTCGTGATGTGCTTGCTGCAGATTCGTCGAGCAGTTGTTCTGCCAGACGATCTTCGGGAAGAGTTTGAGGCTCACCTTGATGCAAAAGAGTATCAACAGGCGTATGAACTAGTGAAGGAGGATGATTCTTACTTCGGCCGTGTAATGGCTGCTGGAATGGCACGAATTCAGTCTGGTTATTCGGTTGCAATTGACGCAATGCGAGAAACAGAAGGAGAGCAAGCGATGTTGTTGGAGCATAAAGTGAGTTATGTTTCACTTGTTGGCGCTATTGCTCCGATGTTAGGTCTGCTTGGAACTGTGTCCGGTATGGTCGGAAGTTTTCAGGTGATCGCACAGTCTGCAACCGCTCCAAAACCAGCCGAACTAGCAGGTGGTATATCCCAGGCTCTTGTTACAACGTTGATTGGACTCATGATAGCCATTCCAGCAACAGCAGCATTCTCAATGCTGAAAAACTGGTTGCAGGTAATCAATACAGAGATTGATTCTGAGAGCCTTCGATTAATGTCACGTTTTCAGGGTGTAGGAAAGAAATAGAGGTTTCTTCCATGGTGCGCCGTAAACGTGGAGTATCTGATACAGAAGTCGACATGACTCCCATGATCGACATGACCTTTCAGTTAATTACCTTTTTTATCTTTACCTTGAATTTTTCTGAGGCAGAGCAGGATGACAGAATCCAACTGCCACTCAGTCAGTTGGCAAAGCCTGTACCTGGTCCAGTTGAAAAGCCCATTACCCTTCAGGTTACAAACACCAGTTCGGTCATCTATGCAGGAGAGTTGATTCCTGTTTCGCAAATAGGTGGTTATCTCGAACGAGAAAAAGCATCGCTTATTGCCCTGGGAAAACAGCCTGCAGAAGCTACCGTAATTGTAAGAGCTGATGGTCGAGCAAAGACGGGTGAAGTGCAAGAAGTTGTCAAAGTCTGTCAAGAGAAGGGTTTTGAAAAGTTTGCTCTCCGCGCCCAGTATGATGACAGGAATTAGGAAATGGACCAGACCGTCTCACAGATCTCTGAAAAAGTTGAAATCAATATGACGCCGATGATCGACGTCGTTTTTCAGCTACTGATATTTTTTATGCTGACTATGAAAACAGTGATTCCTGAGGGTGATTTTGATATCCGCATGCCTCTCGGGAACGCTGCGGCCGGTGCTCCTGATGATCAACTTGTGCCGCCAATTCGTGTAAAAATGACTGCTGCTGCTGATGGGAGACTCAGTGGCCTCACCATGAATGGGACACCCGTAAAAGACTTTGCTGAACTCCAAAACAAAATTGTCAGTATTGTTGGGACGGATACCGGGCCGAATTCTCTGGCAGAGAATACAGAGGTAGAATTGGATTGTGATTACGGGCTTAATTACGAAAACGTCGTTCAGGCAATCACAGCGGTATCTGGGATGGTTCGTGACGGACAAATCATAGAACTCATCAAGAAAATAAAATTTACACCGTTGGCAGGCGATTCTTAATCTCAGCAAATGGGGTTAGACCTACCATCCTAATTGCATCCAAACGATCATTGTCTGCGTCAACGTTCATGAGTTTTTTATGAATCGATTGGTAGTTTTGGTCTCATGTATGCGAAAAGATGCGTGCCAGCAGATTCAAGGCCCCGCTAACTTCTTGGGTGAAACTTTTGATGGATTCCTTGAAGCCGACCAGAGTCAACATGAGTGTATCTCTGAGTCGTTGCAATGCTTGCATGCCCGAGCATCTCTTGGACATGCCTGAGGTCTACTCCTCCTGCAACTAAATGTGTGGCAAAACTATGCCGTAGGGTATGGGGGCCAATGTCCTGAGGGACGCCTGCTTGTTTGGCATGGGCGCGAACAATTTCCCAAATTCGCATCCTTGATAGCCTGTTTCCTCGGGAGGATAGCACGGCCCATTCTGAGCCTGAACCGCATTTAGCAAAGGAAGGGCGAGTATGTTTGAGCCAACCGGATAGTGATGTAACGGCGCGGCGACCGAGTGGTACAACACGCTCTTTGTCACCTTTTCCATGACACGTACAGAATTGTTCACTTAAGTGAATATCAGAAATTTTCATAGATGACACTTCGGAGGCTCTGCAGCCAGTTGCATACAGTAATTCGAGGACAGCGCGATCACGATTACCGGTTGGTGAAGAAGTATCAGGAGCAGTAAGGAGACGATCAACTTGATCCGGTGACAAGACACCAGGGATACGATCATCACGACGCCCAGGTGATAACAATTCTGCAGGGCTTTCATCAACTACTCCTTCTAATTGAAGGAAGGCATAAAACGTTCGTAGTGTGGCAGCTTGTCTTGCGATACTGGCACGAGCAAGGCCCAGTTCCTCTAGCGGACTGAGCTAGTCACCCAACTCACGAACTGAAAGAACCATTACTGAACGATTGCCCACCCACTCAGTAAACGTATGTAGATCACGTTGATAAGCAGCCTGTGTATTGTGAGCAAGTGCTCTTTCGTGACGAATGTAATCAAGAAATCGAAGAACTAAGGAGGATGTTTCTTCCTGTTTTTTTGAAATAAAATCGATGTTGGCTGAAATTTTACGAGTTCGTGGAGGGCGTTTTTTATTGGAAGCCATGATGAGAGACTCCTAACTCATGCATTAGTCGGAGTCGTAGCCCAGATTTGGTGCCAACCACCGTTCTACGTCAGGCAAAGGCATGCCCTTTCGATCTGCATAGGCTTCAACTTGATCTCGACTAATTCGGTCTACAGCAAAGTATCGGCTTTCTGGGTGGGCAAAATAGAGCCCACTCACACTCGCTGCAGGAGTCATTGCACAATTCTCGGTGAGGGACATGCCTGCAGCATCTTTTGCCCCAAGGAGTTGGAATATACTCCTTTTTTCAGTGTGATCCGGACATGCAGGATAACCAGGAGCCGGACGTATTCCCCGATACTCTTCGTTGATGATCTGTTCCGAGGAGAGTTGCTCGTCTCGACCGTAGGCCCATTCCTGACGGACTTTAGCGTGCAGCCATTCAGCAAAGGCTTCCGCAAGTCGATCAGCAAGTGCCTTTACAAGGATTGCTGAATAGTCATCATGCTTTTTTTCGTAGTGAGCAGCCAGTTCATCACAACCGTGACCTGCCGTGCACGCAAAAGCACCGATATAGTCATGCCGTCCACTATTCACGGGAGCAACGAAGTCGGCAAGTGCGCAAAAGCTTTCCTGTCCCTTCCGTGCCCACTGTTGCCGAAGCGTATAGAGCCTAATCTGTTCTGTTGTCCTCGATTCATCAGTGAAAAGAATAATATCATCCTCATCAGCTTGAGCCGGGAAGAATCCGTAAACGCCACTTGCTCGCAGAAAATCCTTTTGAACAATTTCATCAAGTAGGCGAAGAGCATCATTATGAAGTTTTCTCGCCTCGCCTCCAACAACAGGGTCATCAAAAATTCTTGGGTATTTTCCCTTCAGTTCCCAGGAAAGAAAAAAAGGTGACCAATCGATACAAGGAATGAGTTCTGTCAGCGGAACAGTATCCAATCTACGGATGCCCAGGAAATCAGGCTTGTCAATTTTTGCTGTTTCCCAGTTGCATGCCCAGCGTTTTGACCGTGCGGTTTCATAGGGCACCAAGGTGATTTCTTGACGTCGCTTGAAATTGTCTACATCACGTTGTTGCGATGCACGATTTTGTTCAATGAAATCATCTTTGAGTGAAGTGTTTAGAAGTTTTTCGACAACACCTGCAGCCCGCGAGGCATCAAGCACATGCACAACGTCGCCAGAGTACTTCGGAGCAATCTTCACAGCCGTGTGTCGGGCAGATGTGGTTGCTCCACCAATGAGAAGGGGAACATTGATGTTTTCATGTTCAAACTCCTGAGCAACTTGAACCATCTCATCGAGACTTGGAGTAATGAGTCCGCTCAAACCAACAATCTCGACCTTGTGCTCCCGTGCTTCATCAATGATTTTGGCACATGGCACCATCACTCCAAGATCGATCACCTCATATCCGTTACAGCCGAGTACAACGCCAACAATATTTTTACCAATGTCGTGCACATCTCCCTTTACCGTTGCAAGCAGAATACGGCCTCGATTTGTCTTTTCAGTTCCCTGCGTTTTTCGTTCTTCTTCCATATATGGAAGAAGATGATTGACAGCTCTTTTCATGACTCGGGCGCTTTTTACAACCTGAGGAAGAAACATTTTCCCTTCACCAAACAGGTCTCCGACTGTTTGCATGCCACGCATCAGTGGCCCCTCAATAATTTCGAGACTCGTTGAGTATTGAGAACGTGCTTCTTCGACGTCTTGCTCAACATAGTCAACAAGCCCTTTGATGAGCGCATGCGATAGACGTTGCTCGACGTCTAAATTTCTCCAAGTATCCTTTTGTTCAGTTTCAGAATCATTGCTTGTCTTTACTGTTTCAGCATGCTCAATGAGACGGTCTGTGGCGTCTGGCCTGCGATCAAAAAGTACGTCTTCAATGCGAGCTAGAAGCTCAGGCGGGATATCTTCATAGACTGCAAGTTGACCTGCATTGACAATGCCCATGTCCATGCCAGCTTGAATAGCATGATACAGAAAGGCCGCATGCATCGCTTCACGGACGGAATTATTTCCACGAAATGAGAAGGAAATATTACTCACACCACCAGAAATTCTGGTCAAGGGCATCTTTGACTTAATCAGACGGGTCGCTTCGATAAAGTTAATTGCGTATGTATTATGCTCCTCCATGCCTGTCGCGACCGTGAGGATATTCGGATCAAAAATAATATCTTCCGGAGGGAAATCTGCTTTTGTTGTGAGAAGGTCATATGCTCTTTGGCAAATTGAAACACGTCGATCAATATCGGTTGCTTGTCCTTCCTCATCAAAAGCCATGACCACAACTGATGCGCCATATCGGCGAATCGTTTTGGCTTGATGCAGAAAGACATCCTCACCCTCTTTGAGGCTGATGGAATTCACAATCCCCTTCCCTTGCAGACACTTTAGCCCCGCCTCGAGGACTTCCCAACGAGAACTATCGATCATGACAGGAACACGGGACACGTCAGGTTCACTCGAAAGCAGCGTGAGAAACTTGGTCATCACAGCCGGGCCGTCAAGCATGCCCTCATCGACATTGACATCAATAACATTTGCACCATTTTCCACCTGCTGGCGCGCAACTCCAACTGCTTCTTCATAACGCTCCTCTTTTATGAGTCTTGCAAATGCGCGAGAACCAGTCACGTTCGTTCTTTCACCAACAATGGTGAAACTTGTCTCAGGTCGAATTTCTAGTAATTCAAGACCAGAGTAACGAGAGCGTTTTTCAGGTCTGGAGGGTCTGCGAGGTGGGTATTGTGAGACAGCCTGTGCAATTGCTTTGATGTGATCA
>JBDOMS010000059.1:0-9422 GCA_039831735.1 Pirellulales bacterium | reverse complement strand
GGCACCCGAGTCAAGCTGTCGCGCCGTTGATCATCGGGGTCCTATTCACGTTCGTTGGCCGTGACACTCCAACAGACCCGAACCAGAACGTAGCCGATGCTGAACCAATGCGAGTAGCGGCTTAATCGGTGGGGCGCCACTGGCTCTGGACTGCCTTTACGTGCCAAACGAATCATCTCTGAAAAGTCGGAATTGTAGTGTTTTCAAAATTCAAGGTGGTAAAGTTGAGTGTTCAGCCAACTCACTCGCGCCATGAAAACACTCGCTCTCTTCTGCCAGGTAGCACGACCCACTCTTGTTGCTGATACAACAATCGTTGGTGAAGTGAAGACTTCTCACCTAACTATCTAAAACAGCTAATCAAAAAAATTCAGATTGGCATTAGCCTTTGCCACTCGGACGACGAGTATAATCTGTCCCAATGCCAGCATGGCATTGAGGCGATCCCCCTTCGGCTTGGCAGCGATATAGCTGCCGATCTGCTCAAACATTGCACTCATGACCGCAAGCCGAGACATCTGCCCACCATCAGCATCCCACGCAGGTGCTGCATGATATCGGCCGAGCAGACGGTCAATTTCTGCGGTCTGTCCCCGGCGACGTGCAAATGCCCTCCATTTTATATTCTCATTGCTCATCTGTTTCCACTCGTCAACCGTTGGCAACTCCGTGGCGGTCGTTGGCGGATGCCTATACATCTCTCTGCGATTTCGCTGCTGCCATGCAAGTTTGGAAACGAAATAACGTTTATAAGAATTGTTGGCGAGGATGATTTCGTGCTTGAGTGCTTTTGCGTAGTTCGCCACGTCCCGTGGAGCAAAATACGTCAAGGCACGGGGCGGCCTCAGAAAGAAAGCCGCCTCCCCGCTAATCAGTGTCCGCATGACAATGCTTGCGCAGTTGTAGAGCTTACTGATGAACTGGTAGCCACTCTTCCCCTGTAGTTCCCGTTCATGAGCGCTTCGAAACGCTCGCCACCATGTCAGCATGGCGTGGGCATTGAGGCCGAGTTCCGCATTTCCCTCGGTATGGAGACTGATGATTTCGGTCGGGAACTGAACCCATTGTTTACTAACTCCATCTCCACCGTCAGCCATTACACTTTCCATAAACTGCTCATGCTCCTCCCGGCTCGCATCATCGAGAATACTCAATGGGCCAGAACTTAGATCTAGGTGATCCTGTATATGATGCTGCCCAGCGCGTGGTGCGAACCGTCCCGCATGCAAACCGCGCTGCGTGTTGCGGCCGATCTCACCTTGCACGTCACTGAGCAATGTTGACGCTCTGCCGGGACGCCTGCTGAAAGGTGTATTCAGCCCTTTCAAGGCGCCTCCATTCGGCCACCAACTGATGTACGTTGTTGCAGCTGCGTTGACGTTCGCGTCGTGAGACTCGACCGAACCATCCAGTAGAATAGCTGCATGCCCATTGGTTCGGCCGCCTTGGCCGATGTGCAACCAGCAAAGTATGTCAAGATGTTGTGGCATAATTCACTTCGTTTCTCAAAAGGCTGTTCACTGTAAGTTTTTTTGTGTGTATCGGCATTATTGAGCTCATGAATCTTCATCCTACTCCAAAAAGAAATCTATGACATTATAAAAATAGTGTCGAGATCGGTAGTATGTTGCGATGGTGTATATTTCATCCACACTCATCGTTTTTACTTCTGTCAAAGGTGCATCATGATGATCGCCGCTTCATTGCATCGACTCACAGCCATTGATCAAAAGCGTCATTCATGCGGGGATCACCAGTCGCGTTCATTAATGTATCAACCCGACCCCGGAGTGTCGTGAGGATGGAGGCGTATTCAGGATCAGCGGTGAGGTTGACCAGTTGATCAGGATTGTTCGCCATGGTGAAGTCACAAAAACAGCCGCACTTCATAACACTAGTATTTTATAGACTGGATTTCACCTCTATCGCCCACCACCCTTTTTCACGGAGACCCATTTCAGGTTCAGTCGCTTTCTCTATTTCCAGGATTTCAGATCAGCAGTTTTGACAACTATTCATCAGTGCTGATGCTCAATGATCAGTACAATAGTCAGAAGTTTTTTTCAACTTACACTTGAAACTTATTTGCGCTATGAACCTATAAAACAAGACGCTTTGAGTGGTATTCTCAAGCTAATACCCAAGTGTCTTAAGTACTTGAAAAGTTTTTGGCAGAGCGGTTTGGATTCGTTGCATAGCCGTTGCTGCCGCGACTCCATTCCTCCTATCAATAGCAGCTATCAACTCTCGAAATTCGGGGCAACAAGCCAAAGAGCATTTGTGGTGACTGTTAATATACAAAGGATCTCCACGCATTGAATTTGTAACATCTTGGCTCCTGTCATTTTTCCAATAGTCCGATTCCATGGTTAAGATTGCGACATTCACTCCACCAGCCAAAAGCGGATAAGCAGCACCGTGAGAGAGTACTGTTGCAACACCACCTGCAGCCAAAGAGCCACCAGCTGCCAAACCTAATTTCCATCCAGCGGTTCCTTGTTTTGCTGTCCATGTTGTTGATTTTTTTTTGTTTACTCCATTCTTGAATTCATTTGTATATTTTGGGCCTTGATTTGGTGACTCTTTATGGAAACCAAGGCCAACACGTTTTGTGAGCCACACTGATGCGTAAAGCTCAGCAAACATGGCAGGCGTGTATACACGACCACTGATTGGAACACCTGTTCGCCGCAGAAAATCCTTGAGTATCCCATAGCAGACGCCCGCAGCAGGGTATGCAGAAAACGGATAGCTGATACAGTCTCCGTGTGATCCGGGCATGGCAAGTTTTCTCATCGTCGTGTGTGGTGCGCTTGCCCGTATCTTTTGATCACCAATAACACCAAAGCAAATCTGGTTATCATTTTCCATCAGTACAGTTAAATACTCAACGACATTACTAGCTAATACCTCAGGCGAACCTAGTGATGATGCAAAATCACCTTCTCCACCTGGAACAGGATCCACAGAAAATATTCTGACGGGGATCATTCTAGTTTCTGGATCACTTCTGAGTTTGTGAGCAAACATATGGCAAGTGACGGCACCTCTGCTATGACCGATACAGTTAACTACATCAACTCCGGGAAGCTGACTGAGAACAGCTTTATGAGCTTTCTCTAAGTTGCTCTTCCACCCTCGTCCGAAACCAACACCAAGTGCACGGGAAAAAATATTTTTTCCGTGCATTCGTGAACTACCCGGTCCATCGAATATATGCTTCGTTTGATCCTGAGTATTACGGTCAATGTGCCTGTAAAAATGCCCAAGCATTTGATTATCTTGGTCCCGATGCTTGCCCGTTCCCAAGAAATACATCGTCATTACTTTCATTAGGCTCACCGTTCTAATAAGTTGAATATCGCCCCGAGATGACTGCTAAGCTCTTTCGACAAAGCTTTATCCAATGACTTTTCTATCTTAATAAACTATTACTTTTATTACATCTCAGGGCATTTAACGTTGTTTTGGCCGAGGATTAACTGTCAAAGACATTCGTTCAAGCGGAGGATGGATCGAAATATTTGCTTACTGGAGAGCCTGCATAGCCATATTGGCTACTGTGATAACAGCACGTTATCTTCATTGAGTCTTAAGGCACTTACTTTCCTTGCTGAATTTTAGCAATTACTACTGCGACTAAGGTATTGGTCGTGGTAGGAGATGACGCGTCGCAAAAGTAGTCGCGCACAAGATCAATCGATCTTTTCGTCCTTATCGAGCTCTCGGATCCGAATATTTTTCCAAGCGACACTGTAAGGACCGGTCCCTGCCTTGATTGAATGCACCTGAAGTCCAATGAATCCGGAAGCATCCCGATCATCTCGATAGTCGGCAATGGGAGTTCCATTGACGAAGCTGCGAATTCGGTCGCCTTGGGCAATGATCCGAAAGTGATTCCATTGGCCCGGCTTGTAGATGGCCTGCTTCTCCTCGGCATTCACGGTTGTGTCGAGCCAACGTGTTCGCCGACCTTCATCCCAAAAGTTTCCGGAACAACCATTCTCTCCGTTGGGAGTCTCACGAATCTCACATTGGTAGCCGTAGACCTCTCCCTTTTCCCGCATTCGATCGGGCTTGGATTCCTGCGGTGTATCCTCGCCATATTGGTGGCTTCGGATCTGAACACCTGAGTTCAATTTGGGGTCACAACGAACATCAAATTCCAATTCAAAATCGCTGTAAGGACCACGTGTGAGGAAGGTGTTCTTTCCTTCACCGGTCGTCCCGGTGATCACGCCATCCTTCGAAACGTAAGTTGCCCCACCGCCAAGCTTTTTCCAACCTTCGAGCGAGTCGCGATCGCTCAATGAGATCCATTCGCCAGCCGTAGCAAGTGAGACGCCAAAAAAAACGATAGTGAACGCAAGGAGGGAACGCTGCATCATGAATCCTCTGAATGGGAAAGATAGTATTCGAACATGCTAACTCAATCACCTAAGGATAGGATGGCCAACGGCACTTAAGCAAGCGTCTTGTCCGTTATGCAATGACACCCGTTTTTCAGTGGAGTGAATGCGGTCGCGTTGAACCACCACACGAGATGTAGTCAACCTTGCTGTGGTTGGCTTCCTTCTCATAGCGATTCTTAACCGAATCCCCGCACAAACGAGATTCCGGTGTCAGTTTGACGAGTTCCTCAGCAAGTACGTGATAACGGACAAGACCACCTAAGTAGCCGTATCTATCGCCATTCAAAATATGGATGGGATGGTTTGGGTGAATCCAGAAAACCGGGGTTTTTTCATTTTGGGAGGCCCATTTCGCGCTGCTTCCAAGTGTGTGGGGCTGGTACAGATGGTCACCACAATTTATTCCTGTTCATTCTCTGGTCTTTATCGACCAACTCAAAAATTACTGTGGGAATTTGAATACGGTTTTCCAATCTTCCTTCATATCCACAACAACCCATCCACGTGTGGGGGCATCCTCCAACGCCTCGATCAATTTTTGGGGTCCCTCTTTACCGTAAGCGTATTCTCGGTCTCCATCGGTGTGGTGAACAATCACGCCGAGCGAGGGGTGAACATTCCCCATCGTTGTATATTCCAACATCGCTTTGTCACCATCACTGTTCCCGAAGCACATTACAGGCCGTCGGCTAATAAACTGCTGGATCCCCAAAGGTTTCCCTTCTTTATCATTCAGAACAAAGTTATCCGATGTTCGTACCAAAACGGCTTTGTCACCACGCAGCTCAAATTTCGGTCGGACCGTGCTTCCAATCGCCTGCTCTGGAGGAATATTGTAAACCTCTTCACTCCAGACACGCATGAAATCAGCTCCCCCGCCCGATACGATATACGTTTTAAAGTCGTTGGCTTGTAAATAGTTGATCACTTCGATCATGGGTTGGTAAGCGGTATCGATATAACGACGTTTAAGCCGAGGATGCTCCGCAGACTGCACCCATTGCTGAACATTCTCCTTAAACTCATCACACGTCATGTCTGCGTTTGCAATAGCAGCAAGTCGCAACAATCCATCCAAACCATCGGCTAACGAACCTTTGATATCGCCCTTAAGCAACGCCGCGACAGCCGGGTCCTTTCTCAATGCTACATTTTCTTTCGCTTGTTTCTTAACTTCGTCAATGACATAAGCCAACTGAATCGGTAGGGGTGACTCACACCAAAGTGTCCCGTCGTTATCAAAAACAGCAACACGTTCAGCCACGGGAATAAACTGATCGGACCCGGAATCAATCACTTTTTCTACGTACTCAATAATCTTTTGCCGGGCATCTCGATCTTGCCAAGATGGCAGTGGATCGGCCGCCCAAACCGATTGGGCAGACACAGTGAAAGACAAGGCCATCACGAACAACACACATTGACGTACAGGGCACTTCAATAAAGGCATGAGAAAAACTTTCATGGTTAAGTACTCACAATCTTAGATAACATTCCGTGGCATGCTAACCTAATGCATCGCTGCAGAATTCTGTCTGGATATCTTTAGAGTAAACCAGTCTCGTGCAAATTCAACCAGGCAATCTCACCACGATCAGGCCTATGAACAGTCTCACTAAAGACACCGCCAAGGACTGGCTGGCTCAAAAAATAATGACCGCGTCTAGCGTTCAATCAACTCTCTACCAGGCAACTATTACTCCACGATTTTACTCTTCCACTCTGCCATACAAGATCTTGACTGGTGGTGTCGTAACGGTCTTCCGTCGTCCCGTCTGCAACACCGTGGAAGCTAAGAAAGCAGTTCTGAAATGCTTCCGGTGCTGTGACTGAACCGGTCGAGTGATACACCAGTTTGCTGAACAAGTGTCAGCCAGTAATTTGCCAGCGGAGTGTCTTTCTGCGGTAACACGATGTGTTCGCCGTATTTCAGATTCGCTGCCGCACCGCCGGTGTAAAGCGCGGGGCAACCTTTTAATCCGTGGCCGGTTCTCAGATTGGAACCATAGCTGATGAGAGTGGATTGAAAGAGGTTCTGGCCGTGGATGTCTTCGGTTTGCTTGAACATATCGATCAGGTCGGCAAACAATTCCATGAACATGACATCCTTCTGTTGTGAAGCCTCTCGCCGACGAGGATCGAGGTTATAGTGCGACAGCGAATGCGCACCGAGACTGAAATCCCAACTCTTCAAGATCGAGCTAATAGGTTGGCGATACGTGATTACTCGCGTCGAGTCAGTTTGAAATGCCGCGACAATTAATTTTTGAAATGTCTTCAGCGCTGCAAGGCCATCCATTGCTTCCTTCGGTTGTTTTAGTGGTGATTCAGGCTTCGGCGTATTTGCCCACTCAACTTCTCGACTGATACTCTGTTCGATCTGGCGAATCGATTGCAGATAGTCTTCCAGCTTGCGCTGATCGGTCCTGCTGAGCTTTCGGCTGGATGACTTCAGGTCGGCGACCATGCCATCAAGAACGCTACGCCGTTCAGCGAGCCGGAATTCACGCTCTGCATTTGTTTCCTTATCTTGACCAAACAACTGATGGTAAAGATCCAATGGGTTGGTAACACCGGGAATCGGATGCCCTTTATCAGACCAAGAAAGTGACAGCCCAGGACCATGACCGTCATTGCTGGATGTGTCACTGATTGGAATAGTCGGGAAGCGAGTGTCTTGACCGATCTTGCGGGCGATCACCTGATCGAGTGAGATCGAATTATGAAATTTCTTGCCTGGCGTACCACTTACATTAGCTCCTGTTAGATAAGACGTACTGCCACCATGCGCGTTGGTTGCACCAAGGTTTGTTAGATTCGACACCATAGTTATGTCGTCGCGATGTCGCTCCAATGGCTTCAGGCCTGGAGTGAGCCCAATGTCTGCAAAGCGACCAGTTTCAGTTGGGAAAAAGGTTTCCTTGGTAAAGCCATACCCGCAACCGATCATGAGAAATCGCTTCGGTGCGGCTACAGACGCATTCGCTCGTCCAACAGATTCCAGCATCGGAATGGCCAGCGCAGCGGAGCCTGCTTTGAGGATCGTACGACGGTTGTAAAGGGTGATGCTCATATTTGTCCTCAGTAATTATTTATCAGCTCGACGGAAAACGGGATGGTTCACAATTGTGAAAATCAAATCGCCAGTTCGCAGCTCATCTTGTTCAGCTTGAGCACAGATCTCATCAACGACCTGAGTATCTGCAAACTCAATATGACGGCCCAGTCCGTAAGACAACAGGCCTTCGGTAATGGATCGGGTCAGCAAGTGCTTTTCCTTCATCAATCCGGCTCGGAATTCTTCTAGATCCTTGAAGACATGGCCGCTGTTAGGAAAAACTCCATCTGCACGGATCGGGATTTGCTTTGGCCTACCCTTTCCGGATTTCTTGCCGATGTTGCCAACGGTTTCGTTTTCGCGCCACTGGCCCAGTAAATCAAAGTTTTCCAAACCAAATCCTAATGGATCGAAACTGCTATGGCATGAGGCACATTGCGCTTTCTCGCGGTGCAACTCAATGATCTCCTTCACTGCCAGAGGTTTTTCGCTGGCCAGTGCAAGCTCAGGCACATTCGGTGGCGGGGGCGAAGGCTTTCGATTCAGAAATTTCTCCATGATCAGTGCACCACGAATAATCGGAGATGAACGTTCCCCGTTTGATCCCATTGTGAGAAACGCCGTCATTCCGAGTAGCCCACCACGCGATACGCCAGCAGGCAAAGAGACCTTTTGGAATCCAACGTTTGCGTTTGGTAGTTCAAGTCCGTAATGAAATGCCAACAAATCATTGATGACAATAAAATTCGAATCAATTAACGTAGTGAGGCTGAGATTCTCTTTGACCATCGTGTCAAAAAAGTGTTGTACTTCAAGCCGTGCTGACTCACGAATGCCACTGTTGAACCCAATGTGCTGTGTTTCATCAATGGCGATATTGTCAAACCGCTCTAGATCGGCCCAGCGACTGAAGAAGCCTTCTGACAGAGCCCAACTCTTGGGTGACTGAAGCATACGATCCACATGCTTTTTTAGAGCTAATGGATCGGACAGCTCACCACCAGCGGCTGCCTGCAGAAGCATTTCATCAGGCGGACGACTCCATAAAAAGTATGATATCCGATTCGCAAACTCCAGATCGCTGAGTCTCCGATCGTCGCCTGCCGCAGAGTTTTCCATCAGGTACAGAAAACTGGGCGAACTGAGAATCATCGCCAACGGAGTTTCCAGTGATTGTTTGATCGTACGGCCATTGTCACGATACATCTTGTAAATGGTCTCTACTCGCCGAACAAAATCCCGCGCCGGCTCACGATGACGAAATGCTTCGGTCATAAACTCGTTCAGGAAACGAACTGCCCGTTCATCATTCTCTTGTTTTTCCTTTACACTCGTTTTTTCTGTTTCCTGCGTGGCATTGCCAAGCGTCGAGAGATAAGTAGATTCAAAAGAAGCAGGGCTACCATAAAACGGTCCTTCACGTTCCATTCGGTCAACCCAGATTGACGACTTGGGCTCCTTTCCTTTTCCATCCAAGTTCTTGTAGTAGATTTTAATATTTACCGCGGCTTTATTTTCCTTCACATCAAAGCCGCTCTGTCCATCAGTCAGGAACGGACGGAACTTCACTTCATGCATCACCGAAGACTCTGGAGAACCTTCAATCTTCAGATAGCCAGCGGTTCGTTCACCAACCTGCATTTTGGCAAACTGCCGAATTGATGGTGGTGAACCGTTCAGACCCGCGATCACGCGATACGTATAGGAGGCCCTCGGATCTACCTGCTCTTTGGTGTGAATCGCTCTGCTGTGGTTACGGCCTTCCAGCAGGAAGACCCCCTGATCGGCATATGGCTTTGCCAGGTAACGCTTGCGTCCTCCTGCTCGCTCGTCATAACGCTTGATGAACAACTGAAACTGTTTTTCATCATCAAGTCCCAAATCTTCGAAGGTAGCCCCCTTCTTGATACGAGCCATCTTTTTTTCGTAGTCGTCGATGTAGGATTGTGTTT
>JBDOMS010000460.1:0-2189 GCA_039831735.1 Pirellulales bacterium | reverse complement strand
TCCATAACTTGACGATGCGGTGACCAGCTGAACCACCGTTGACATCAAATTTTTTTGTAATTGTGTGCTTTCAGCGAACCCCTTTGAGGAGATCAGCATGAAAAAACTCTTTATAACAGGACTCCTACTGTCCTGCGTGATTTGGACAGCTAACACTTCTGGTCAAAGCAAGAATGACCCCCTTCGCGTGCTCGTGACCGTCGGGAACCATGATTTTGAGGAACCACTTTTCTGGGCCATGCTGGATGCCCTGCCGGGCATCGAATACACGACACTGGACCTCCATGAAGCAATGACCGCGTGTGATCACCTCACCATCGTAAATGGAAAACCTGTCTATGACTGCAAGCTCCCTCCAGCAGCCAGCACGTTGGCGCCTGGGCTCGCTGAAAAATTTGACGTGGTTCTTCGGTACGACATGCTTGATCCATGGCCAGCAGCACAGCAGCAACTATTCCAGGATCTACTCAATACTGAACCGGGTATTGGCTTTCTGTCATTGCACCACAACATAGCCGCGCATAGTCAGTGGCCTGAGTGGAAAAAGATTATCGGTGGGAAATACGTATTCGAAGACGAAATCATCGATCGTAAGCAGTACCGTCAGACGATTACGTCTGGTATAGAAAAACCCATTGATATGCGGATCAAAGTCGTCGATGACAAACATCCCATCACAAGTGGCGTGAGTGACTTTGACTCACTTGATGAACTTTATAACAATATTTATCTCGCGGACGACATTCATGTCCTTCTAACAACCGATCACCCCGATGGTGACAGACGGTATGCACATGACGGTGGCTTTGATCCTGCCATGGCCTGGACAACAAGCTACGGTGCATCTCGTATCTTTTACCTGAGAATTGGCCATCACTCGGATGCGTGGGCAACCCCAGAATTCCACAAAATCATCACTCAGGGGCTACGCTGGGCAGCATGCGGTTCTAATAAGAACCTCTGCTGAAAGTTCAAGCCTCTACTCGCTAAGTAACACTTGCGATGGGAAGGCATAAGTTTTGTTGTATTGGACACGTACTTCTGTATGTGTCCAATACAAGCCGAAAACCTGACGTCAGAACCCGAACGCGAGAGCGCATCGCTCCAGAAACCAGAAGGAGGCGCACGAGCCGATCACCACTTGCGTCTTGATGCTCGCTATCTTGATCATCGTATGATCTCCCTGATTGCCCGCCAATCCGCAATTCCCGAGCCGGCGCTGATCAAGGAGCGGGCGTGGAGTTCCCCGATTTGGTACACGCCAGCCAGCCAGTAAGACTGCGAGGGTCTGGGATTCTCAAGAGCTCAACAAACTACTTCAAGGAACAATGCTCCCGTCGAACTCATATATACCGTCGCTTCCCGCAGTCGGTACACGCTGGGACACTCCGCTATTGCTTGACGTTGGCGGCCACCTGTTCCTCGCCTAACTGAATCTTTATGCGCACCTCTATAGGTGACATGAAGAACAGGATCGCCACAACCACAAGCACCACACCCGCTATGCCAAATAGCCATGCTTCTCGACGGGAAAGAGGTTTCATAAATTTTTCCCTGTTGCGCAGCTGTTACTTCCGGAACCCGTATTCCAGTGTGAACACCTGAGCCTCTATCCCCATATCTCCTAGGGTCTTGCGAACCTTCGGGATATCTGAAGCAGCCGCGTGTACTTCCAGACGTGTTAGATCGGATACCTTAAGCATCTCACCAAAGATCTCGCCTATGTTCCCGAGATGCGCAAGCCAGGCATCCCCATACTCGTAACCCTCACGGCACAAAGTTTGATCGCCATCAAAACTAAATCCGCAATCGAGACATCCCGATTCCTCGCTCGTCTTCTGAACGAGTTGATCACAGAGCGTCTTCAACGCTTCAAGTTTGCCCTCGTGTGCTTTGAAGTACGGGGCACTGCTGCAGCACATATCATTTGTTGCCATATCAAAATCCCATCATTGCAAGTAAGTTACATGGACTAGCTAGTAGTCATGCCGACAGAGAGAGACGTTCTCGACACAACCGTTTACAAACAAAAAACCTAGGGCCAACGATAAATCGTAAGACGCTTATCTGTAAAAAATTCAAATCCATCTCGTCCGTGCGCCTTTAAATCTCCAAAGAAGCTATCCTTTGCACCCCCAAATGGAAAGTATGCCATCGGCGCAGGCACTCCAATGTTTATACCAACCATC
>JBDOMS010000411.1:0-2190 GCA_039831735.1 Pirellulales bacterium | reverse complement strand
CCGATCGTGTTGGAAGCGAACGATTGAGACTGGAGATAATTCCTGTGGTGAGTGTCCGCTCCAGACCGAAGGGGTTGCCAATAGCAAAAACTCTTTGTCCAACTCGGAGATCAACCGATGAACCAAAAACAACTGGATACAAAAGATCTTTTGATGCATTAACTCGGAGAATGGCTACATCTGTTGGAGGGTCAACACCGACAACTTTTGCTGATCTGGAAGAGCCGTCAAAGAGCACGACCTCTATTTCCTGAACACCCTCAATAACATGATAATTTGTCAGAAGATGGCCGTCTTGGTCGAGAACAATACCAGACCCGGCCCCGTCTGATGGAACCTCCAACAAAAAAAGGCCCCGTGAAACGGTGGCTTTCGTGTTGATATTCACCACACTTCGGTTTGCACCTTCATAAACAGCAATGTTGGCTTGCTCGTCTGGACTGAATGCTCGCTGTGGCAACTCAGCCGCCTGCCTTGAGCCTTGATCGTCTGCCTGACACATGGTGCCAGCCAACAACACGATTCCTATGATCGCAATAAGACGCACAACCACTATTTGTCTCCAAAGTGTCACGTTGTTTCTGCAGAAGTATTCAGAGATCACAACTATCGTCCAACCCCGACTTTTTTGGAAAATAGCTGCCAAAATCGTCAAAATGACAAAAAAACCTCTTCATAATCGAAAAAACTCGGCAATTCCGACGTTGGCGTGGCAAGGTTCGGTAAATATGCTTGGTTTTGTGGTATGTAGTTCGATCAGGAGTGTAATCTTGCTGGTCGCAATATCGACCTTGCCAGGAGGGATCATGTCGACCCGTGTCACAAAAAAAGTATTGATGGCGTTTGCGTTGGGCGTTGTGTTGCAGTCCGTAGTCTTGGCTGCTGAAGAGCCTTCGTCCATCGCGATATCGTTTGTCGAAAGTTCCCGCAGTAGTGATTCAATACCGCCGGTTACTGCAGTTGGCCTTCGCTGGAATGCCGATGAACAGCCCGCTGCTCCAAAAGCGTGTGATATTCTTATTCTGTTTGATACGTCAGCAAGTCAGGCTGGCCTATTTCGTAGTGACGCCGAACGTATCCTCTCCGGCATACTCAATAACTCTCGACCGCAAGACCGTTTTCATGTCGTCGCAGCGGATGTCTCATGCTCACCTCTTGGCAACAACTTTGTAACGGCAAACGAAACGATGTTGCAAAGCACGCTACTCGCGATTGAGGAGCGGACTCCCCTTGGGACAACCGATTTGCCTGGCATTATTGCTGAGGCTTCAGGACTCTTTGATGACTCCCCTCGGCCAAGAAGCATCATCTATGTTGGAGACGGACCAGGTGTGACTGGAATTGAAGCCCACATTCTTTATGAAGTAACAGAATTGCTGCGAACACGTCGCATTACCTTCTCGGCTGTGGGAGTAGGGCCTCGGGTTAATTGGCAGGCGCTGGCTGCTCTTGCAAATGCAACAGGAGGCATGCTGCTTGTTCCCGATAGTTCTGATGCAATGAAGCAGGCTGGGCACGACATCGGTCATCTGGCCATTCAATCCGTGTGGTGGCCAGAGAACACTGTTTTTTCGAATGTGAAAGAGCCTATTTCACTCCTCACATTACCAACCAGAATGCCTCCTCTTCGCGCAGATCGTGATTCGATTGTATTGGTTGAGGACGCGCTTGAAGGAGCAACAATTGATCTCACACTTGTGCCATCAGAAACGCTACCCGCAGATGAGCACAACGGCCTTTCCCCCATTCAACCAACACGCGTTGCTGTTCCTCGTTCAGTCCCGCTTCCAGAGAATACATATCTTGAAGAGCTTGTTCGAAACGCCGCTTCTACCGGTGGAGTCTTCCTGCCACTTCTTGGAAAAGAAGGTCTCGATATTGCTAAGTCCGTCATCCGAGGTGAAGCCTCTTCCCTCGCAGACCTTTCAAAACAAGCTGAGTCTGCGGGCGCGCACGGCTCAGCTTTCAGGCTGGCAACGGCAGCGCTTCGTCGGGATCCTGATAATGTCGATGCATCCCTTGTACGGTCTGTTGCTGTGGCGAGGCTTCAGGATCCATTTGCAGATGATGCAGCCCCTTCGTCAGACAACAATCCTGCGTTTCAGGAAGGTCCCGGTGCAGGGCTTGATGGAAACGATGACTTTGCTGACCTGGAGGCCATGCGAAAGGTTCGTTCCCAAGCTCTTCAAC
>JBDOMS010000055.1:0-9487 GCA_039831735.1 Pirellulales bacterium | reverse complement strand
CAACCTGTTTTTTTTCGAAAAATGTGCCAGCATTTTTCGAACAGTCATGCCACTGTTGTCCCGTCCATGCAAAGAGTTGAGGCTTCATCTTCAGGAGTGGGTTGCCAGGAAAGTTTTCAATATGGCCATTCGCAATGAGAAGTGCTTGTTGACCATTGCCAGCAAAATCATGCATGACACATCCAAAACCAAGCCGTGGAAGTGTTGCGTGATGAAGTTCGACTCGTGGTGTGACATCATCAAATCCAAGTGGTCCAAGGCTGTGATAGAGTGTATTTGATTCATCATAAAAATGAGTGATATAGAGGTCATCAAAACGGTCTGAATCATAATCACCCACTGCAACTCCCATACTTGCTTGAGTGTGCCCATTGCGATCGACTGCACATCCAAGAGCGAGAGCAGATTCTTCAAAACGTCCATTTTCGTTTCCGACAAAGAGAAAATTCGCCTCCGTGTCATTCGCAACATAGATATCAATATATTGGTCGCCGGTCAGTTCACAGATCGCGACCCCGAGTGCCTTATTGCCAGGGCCGAAGAGGCCCAGCGATGGTGCAGCAGACACAAAGGTTCCATCACCCTGATTAATAAAAAGCTCATCTGGAACAGGGTCGATATCACGGGGGTGGCAGATGCGTGGCTCTCCGCGGGAGTTTCGGCAGTCCCACGGTGAACGAGGGTCGTAGTCAAGATAATTACACACGTAGAGATCGACGTCTCCATCGCGATCAAGATCTCCCCATGCAGCCGATGAACTCCACGACGTGCCACCCACGCCTGCCGCTTGAGTGACATCGACAAATGTCCCGTCACCCATATTCTGCAGAAGCGTGTTCGGGCCAACATTTGTGATGTAAATATCATCGAACCCATCATTATCAAAATCAGCAATGCTTACCCCCTGACCGTATGCTCGTTGGTCAATGCGTGTCTGCGAAGTGATGTCCACAAACTGACCATTTCCGTGATTCCGAAATATTTGATCGTTTGGTTGTCCAGCATGAGTTTTCGCTGTTGGGTCACCTCCCTGTACGAGGTAAAGATCCCAGAATCCATCACCATCAATATCAAGCCAACCAGCGCCTCCTCCGATGGCTTCAACCATGAGAGATTTTCCGGCCTCACCATTGTGATACGTGAAGTCTAAGCCAGACTGCTGTGCAACATCGTCAAACAACGGACATGACAAATCGCCTGCAGGTATTGTTGAGAGAACTTGAGGCGTTGGGGTATCAAGAGCAAACGGGTTGTCAGACGGCGTAGTGTGATTGATGGAAGGAGACCGATTGTCCGATCGCTTTGTACAGCCGAGCAGATGACTGAGTAGCAGCACGGTCATGGCTATGTGAAGACTAGAAAACGGTATCCCTCGCCAGAGCCTCTTGAGAGGCAGATGACGAGGGATACACGAGTGTCTCATAAGCATGATACTGCTAAAAATATCTTCTATGGAGCCGTATCGCTTTCTCCACCCCCAATGGTCGCCATCGCATAGCGGACAACATCACTGAGGTTATCGTTGAAGAAACGCACACTCCCATCAATCATCATGGCATGTGCACCACCTGGGTGGTAGCTTCCCCAATCGTGGCAGCGACGATCGTTATTCCCTGTTGGCTGGCCATTATTGTAGGCAGGGTTTTTCAGTCCATTTATGGGCATCCGAAGATTTCCGATCGCACTAATGGATGAAAACCAACCCGAGTGATCGTTTGGCGTTCGATCATATCGTGTTCCTCGATACCCAAAGTCATGTGTTTCTTCAAACACGGCAATAGACTTGGAAGTCCCATCAAGAACATCGCTGAGCATTTTTTCACCAGCATAGGCAAATGTACCGTTGCATTTAGTCTGCTCATTGAGTGCTTTCTGGTTTACCCACGGTGTTCCAGGATTTTGGCCTTTCTTGAAACGATTTTGCCCTAGGGGATCGGTTAATTCTGGAACGGCACCGCAGTCTTTCCAGCCGCCCCAGATATGCCCAAGACTTCCCGAATAATCACATCTGGCCATGTTGAAACGAGGGTTATTGTCGGTTGTCCCCATATTTCCAATGCCATTTTTCTTGCCAGCTCGAGACGCACAGAGCAACTCTGATATGACCGTATTCGCAACCGTATTATTCGGAGCCTCGTTGCCTCGTAATGAAAAATCAATCTGATCAAAGAGGGCTTGTTGTTCCATGTGCGGAAGACAATAGACAATCCAAGAAAAACTTGAACCATCCTTAAGATTCCATTTTGTTGTCCCTTTGTTGCCACCATTTTGTTTCATCTGATCCTTATTGTATGGCATGGTCTCACTGTTGGCACTCATGTAGTTGTGAAATGCGAGCCCAAGTTGCTTCATGTTATTCGAGCAGGAACTTCGCCGAGCTGCTTCACGGGCTGCCTGAACAGCTGGCAACAAGAGGCCAATCAGCACACCGATAATTGCAATCACAACGAGCAGTTCTACCAGGGTAAATCCGTGCCTGCGGTCATGCAGTTTCTTGAATTGAAACATAAGACACCTCCGAATAGGTAAGAAAAAATAACGAATGAAACGAAAAGACGAATAGTTGAGTATGCGATATCCAGTTTTTTATGAATCAAATAGCAATATCAATGACATTTGAAGTTGCTGAAACTTCAACTTGCTTTGGTGTTTGTTCTGGTGAGGCGTACTCTGTTGGAAAAGATTGTTTTTGCTCAGCCTCAGGTGCACCGCTTCCCGAATAGCGAGCCATTGCTTCTTCCTCTGTTTCGTTGCTCAGTTGAGTTAGTACGACCTTGTAGGAACCAGGCTCAGCCCCTTTACGATCAGAACTTCCGTAGGTGAGATCAAATTTACCTGAGGCATCAGTCACACCAAGTGAAGCCTGGCGATTTGACTCCGTTGGAAGAAATGCAACTTGTACGTTTGGGAGCGGTGTGCCATCGACTGTGACTGTGCCAGTCACAGAATAAACGGAAGGTCCTTTCGATCCACAACCAGCAAGGACAGTCGTTATGACGATCACCGCGCAGATCCAAGCGAGTGACTTCTCAAGATGGAAAAGCGTCGAGGGTACGGATCGATACTGAGAGAAAGGGCTGAGCATTTTTGAACTAAACCTTCTGATTAAGATTGCAAAGAGAAAGAGCCTGACAGGCAAAAAAATATGAAAATCAAAGAAAAGTCCCCTACCAATATTTACCTTTTTTTTGAATAATGTCAAATCTTTTCTCGGGGTGTTTGACACGAAAAATGTGCTCACACGCGAGATGTGACATCAGGGGGACGCTTGTAGCTGTGCGTTAGACGTCTGAATCACTCGATTATGGAGATGCGTTGCAATCTCAGTGTCACCGCATGCTGTCACAAACGACTCAACCTGCTTCATCACAGACAGTGGCATAGACTGAACTTCTGGCTGCGTGAGAATTGTCCGCCGTAGGCTTCTTCCTTCATCAGCAATTCTGGCCTCAGTCCTCGCGAGTTGTAATTCACCACATTTTCTCAGTACATCTGCCAGATAATGTCGACTCATAAAATCAAAAGTGTTCAGGCTGATAGCATGCTCAAGAGATGCTCTCGCCTTTTCCAGCTCGTTTCGTTGTGCATGAAGCCATCCTTTGTATCGCCAGAAGCGATTGTCTTTCTGGCCTGTGGGAGGTACCGTCGCAAGGAGTGTGGTTACACGCTCAATATCACCATGTACAACAGCCGTTTCTATAAAATAGGCAAGGAGTTCAAGGTTTTTTGGGAAACGATCGAATAGTGTGGAGAGTCTCGAAGCATATTGATCAGCGGACTGTTCCCCGTCAGTTTCGTGAGCAGAAGCGTCTTGCTCGTAGAAGTCATCACCTCGGTTGGAAATATTGCCTCTTGCTGTAGCAACGAGAAAAAGTTCTTCGTCTGGATGTTTTTCAAGCCAAGGTCGGTTGACACGAGCAATATTCGATAAGGTCATCCATTCCGAACCGACCAAGTACACATACGATTCAGGAAGTTCACATTCACGTTGTATGGCCTCCCGAGCTTGCGTTGCCATGCGAGAGCGTTGAAGTGTCATTGCATAAAAAAAAGTCAAGCGTTTTCGTGCAGGGCCACATGTTGGGTCGATGGAAAGAATGCGATAACATGTTTTTTCTGCTTCAAGAGGTTCTGCCAGATCTGCAAAAAGCATGTCAACGCGTTCGAGGAGAAGAGACACGGCAGCAGGGTGATCATCAGGAATGTTTTTCAAATATTCCGCTGCTTGCGCCATGGATGATCGGGCAAGTGCTGCCTCTGCAGCATAGACAAAGGGGTCAGCAGTGTTGGGTGATGCCTTTGCCCAAAGAACAGCGTTCTGTTCCATTGCGTACCAGTTTTCTAGAGATTTTTGTCGAAGTGTTGATTGTCGTAAGGAGGCGACACGATTGCGTTTCCAAAGCCTTGCTCCCAAAAAGAAGGTAAGGCCAATCGCCACAAGGATGAAGAGGGAACGCCATCCCACAATATTTTTTTTGGTAGGTTTTTCTGAACGCGAACGCGAACGGTGGCGATCGTGATGAGATGACGCAGACATGATGAGCATCCTTTTCCTGAAACGACCCTTCCATATCCTAATTCGTTTGCTGCTTTGGGGAAGCTTTTCTTCTGTGGAGTGATGAGTATCACGTGTGGAATACCAAGCACCGTGACGCACCGACAGCGGAAATCTTAGTTGCTACTTGACGGAGGGATAACAGCCATATGGATGCTGACGGACAAATCTCGAAAAACGCCAGGCACAGGTAAGGTCATTGGAGGTTCTTTACGAACTTGTGGGAATCGTTTTTCGATGTTCTCCCACGTAGCGAACTCTGGTGTTGGTCCCAACCACAGGAGCACCCCTCCGTGTTGCTTCATCATCTGATCATCGGTCCAAGGGGCCCAAGAGGATTGAAGTTCTGGATACACATGAGGACGATGAGGATCATAAAAGGAAGCCAATCCCGCCAGCCACCAATCACCTCCAATGAGTTGAAGGGGCTTACCATTCACGGCCAGACTCCAACGCCTTTCAACCTCGTTTGCAATTGCTCTGCCCGGGTACTGAACACGTCTCGGGGCTCCCTTCCATTCTCCATGAAAAGTCTTTGCAATTCCAAAAGCAATGAGAAAAATTGCTCCCCATGCAATGCAACGTCGCGCGAGTTGCCGGTACTGATAAACGGATCCAACAGGTTCGAACAGCACCATCAGGAGTACGCCGAAAAAGGTCCACATGGCTGAGCCCCACAGGGCGACAAGATGTAAACCAGTCACGATTGAGACGGAGAGAGCCAGAAGCGGTGGCCCAAATACAACGCAAAGAAGATAGTCTCGCGCAAAGAGGCGCGAATCAATTGCAGGAGTAATGTGCCATTTCCATCCAAAAACAGAACTGATGAGTAACGGGATTCCGATGACGGCTCCAGTTTGAGAGGCGAGAAACTCCAGTGGGTGAAGAATATGGTCTGTCCATGAGCCTTGTTCAGGAAGCCGTGAGGAGAGATAGGAAAGGGTTGGATTGTCGGCACCTGGCAGCCAGGCAAGGTGGGGAGCGACGACCAGTCCAGCCACACAGAACATGGCGTACGGCCCTGGCGTTCTCCATACCCATCGGGCTGCTGGGTGAACTACCAGAAAAAAAGTTAGACTTGCGATGAGAAGTAAGACATCGTATTTGGCCAGCATTGCAAGTCCAATTGAAAACCCTGCACCGACCCAAAGCCCGGGTCGCTTTCGGGTAAGAGCAAGATACACACACAGTATGGCAAACGCCCACGCTGGCTTCGTTGGCCCATTATTGTTCCACTGTGGTGTCGTGTAATTGAGATACGGACAAAGCTCAAGCAACATCACAGATACAAGGGCGGGCCACGGCGAGAGGATTGCTCTCGCAAATCGCCATGCCGCAACGAAACATAAGGCAACACAGATCTGGCTACAAAAGTAAAGAGGCCAATCAGCACTGCCAAACAGCAACCAGCAACACTCTGCAATCCAGGCCGGGAGTGGAGGGTGTTTGTAGTAGCCCCACTGCCACTCATGCCCCCAATACAGCATTTCGATGGTATCAAACGGCAGGATGCGTTGGGCCAATGCGGGGACAATTGTCCAGCCCACGACATGCAGGGTGACAAAGATCCAAAAGACTCGAATAGTTGGATCAACATGTCCAACGTCTTCGGATGAAGAGACGGTTCCGAGTGGTGGAGGTTTATTGTCAGGCAGCATGTGTCAGAATTATTGAAATCATGACAAGAGTTGCCAACTCCAGATTATTGAGTGTCATCCAATCTACCGCCAACCAACCATCATCAACCGACGCTTCATGCTGTCAAAATCCATCCCTCGTTCTTCAGCACGCTTCTCAAGAGATGAGAAGTAGATTTCAAAGGCTTTTTTCCGATCAGCCATGGCAATTTTGTCAGCCTCGGACAGGGTTGGTCTGGTCCGCTCTTGAGAATCTTTTGACTTCTCGGGCCTCTTCTGCCCATCCTTTGGTCGTGCGTCAGAAGAGGGGCGACGCGTTTTGTCGGGTTTGTCGCCTTGAGGGCGTGGGCGTCGAACACGCATGCCACCTGGAAAGAAAGCCCCCTGAAGGTCTCCTATGACCTCGAGGCGATCGAGCGAGGTGTCGAGTGCTGCATTCTTTTCCTGCGGTGAGGCAGCAAAAAAACTGTCCATATCTTTTTTTGCAGTATCCCTCCACTCTTTCCATACCGAACCGATGAGCTTTCTTTGGCCATTGCTATCAAGTTTGTCGACATGTCGCATGACGGTACTCAGCATCGCTTTTCTGTCCTGGGGGGATGTATCCAGGCTAAGAATTTGCTGCTGAAGTTCTTTCGCTTCGCTTGCATAGTTGGGGCCACGTCCCCAGACAAACCATATGACTGCAGCCATAGCCAGGACGGCAGTGCCCCCCATGATCCATGGTTGATTGAAGCCATTTGCTGACGACGATGGTCCTTTTCGTTGAGTACTCATGCTTGTTGTCCTTTCTCTTAGCCAGCACCTTGACCAGGATCCGCTCCGTCGGCTGGCGCCGTTGGATCATTCCCATCTCCAATTGCGCAATACCATCTCAAAACGTCAATATCGGCGTAATTACTGATCGCCTCAACATGACCATCCAAGAACACAAATTGTGTAATGCCTGGGTGACGACTGCCAAACTTTCGATTACTTGTGTCCTGAACCCCATCAGCGAGACCCCGGACCGTGTCTCTGAAGAGCGTGTGAGGAGTGTCAGATGCGAACATGGACGTATCTCCCTGTTGATAATGCACCATATTCGCAGGAACAGATGAATCGGGGGGAGGAAAATGTCGTTCTCCAACAACAAACGTCTTACTCAGGCCATCAGAGACCTGAGATATCTGTACTTTTGAAAACGTGTGGATTGCACCAGCCTGCTTGGGGTCAATTCCTCCGCCAGACGATGGGGAATAGTTGAAATAGGTTCCAGCAACTGCTGAGTAATCACCTCCGGCAGCAGCATTGGTAACCACTGGCGGATTATTGTTGTTGTCAAAATTTCTGTCAGCGATTGGAGCTCGGTGGCTTGGACAGAAAAATGTCGAGACGGGTGTCCTCATGGCGGTGGCATTGGAGGCATCCCAGCATGGCACGGTATGATCTGGATTCCGAGCGTCAAAAATGGCCTGCTCCTCCATCATCGGAAGAATCCGAAAAGCCCAAGACACATCGAGTGGGTCTCGTGTCAGTCTGCCCGATGGATACACCTTCGAGGTGTCCTCCGTGAGAGAAACAGCCAAGCCAATGTTTTTGAGGTGGTTGTTGCAGGAAACCCTCCGTGCAGCTTCTCTGGCAGACTGAACGGCCGGAAGCAGCAGTCCAATAAGTACACCGATGATGGCGATGACAACAAGCAGTTCAACGAGCGTGAAGCCATGCAGCGGAAAACGGTTTTTTTGCGAAGGTATGTGTCGTTGGGTCATATCAGTACGAAGCCTCCCAAACACAGAGGGTGAAAAGTCATGAAAAAATAAAAAAACGATATCCAAATATAAACGCTCAAAGGCAACGCAAGTATCGAAAATGAAAAAAACGTAAGTTTTATGGTGATTTTGAACATTTTTTCCTCATCCGAATGCATTTTCACCAAAAAATGTTCAGCGGCTCCATTTTGGTTAAAAAACCTCCTAAGCAATTATTACGAGTGCTCCTATCAATCGAACACCTAATACTGTCGCCTCGGCACGAGAATGGGGACAATTTTTTAAAAAACAGAATCCTGATCCAAAATAATGGACAAAGAACCATACTTTTGGAGAAGAGATCAATTTTTCTCGTGTTTTGGTAGTCGGCTGTGCACCAAACTGTCGCGTACACGTCGTTCTCCTCAACCGTTTCACGACCATGTCTTTTCTGAATGGTTCTCTCTGATTTTTACGAACGGTTTATCAACTCCTTGACGGCAGGCGGTGGGAGAGTTATTTTTTCCTGTTCGTCCATTCCGTTTTCCTGATGGATACGGTTTTCCCGACGTGCTCGTGATTTTGCCTCTCTGAGGCGGAAGTATGTCGTGGATTGAGGCCCGTTTCGTCGGCAACTGCCTTCGAGACGAACCTCTGTTCACGGAGATTTCTTGTCTCTGGCAGAATCATGAGCCGATGGTGTGTTGTGATGACAGCGTGCCCTCGGCTTGTTTTGTTCCTTGACAATTTGGTCGTGGTAGTTGGCATCTTGATAGAATGCCGAAGGCTGGAGTGTCTCAAGCACTCTTTCCTGAAGCGTTCTCCCAAGGCTCAAATTTTTTTCAGTCAGTCCGTCAGGGCTGGCGTGAAAGAGCGAGAAAAAATCGTTGCCTTCTCAGGTCCGTGTACAAGCGGAACTGAGAGGGAGCATGGCATCCTTGTTGTGTGTTCGTTTGCGAGCATTCGATTCGGGTGGTC
This sequence comes from Pirellulales bacterium, assembly GCA_039831735.1. Taxonomy (GTDB): domain Bacteria; phylum Planctomycetota; class Planctomycetia; order Pirellulales; family UBA1268; genus CACORA01. Next base: position 587 of record JBDOMS010000055.1, on the reverse strand, counting down.
AAGCTCCAAAGGGCGCATGGGGGATGTCTAGGCATCAGAAGGCTTTGAAGGGCGCGGAAGACTGCGATAAGCCTGGGGTAACCGTCAAACAGGTGATGATCCCGGGATTCCCGAACTGACCGTAACTGAATTCATAGGTTGCGGTGGCAAACGCGGTGAACTGAAACATCTAAGTAACCGTAGGAGCAGAAAGAAAAATCGATTTCCTCAGTAGCGGCGAGCGAAAGGGAAACAGCCCAAACCGTGGTGGTTTCCACTGCGGGGTTGTAGGGCCCCCAAGGAGTTACAAACAACAGGCTAGCAGAACGATCTGGAAAGGTCGTCCATAGAGGGTGACAGGCCCGTATGCGAAAGCTGAGTTGCTCTGTTGAGGGGGTACCCTGAGTAGGTCGAGTCACGTGAAACCTCGACTGAATCTGCGGGGACCATCCCGTAAGGCTAAATACTCTCTGATGACCGATAGTGAACTAGTAGAGCGATCGAAAGATGAGAAGAACCCCTGTTAGGGGAGGAATGTGAACCTGAAACCATGTGCCTACAAGCGGTCGGAGCGCTATGGCCTTTTGGCAATGCGTGACGGCGTGCCT
>JBDOMS010000353.1:0-9502 GCA_039831735.1 Pirellulales bacterium | reverse complement strand
GAAAGACTAGGCGAACCAACGGCGAGAACCGTGGCGGCTAATGCTGTTTCGCGAGCATGTCCGTCAAAGAGCGTACAGGCGCAATGGGAACCATGGAATGCACGACTCAATGGAGAATGAGACTGATGCCCATTCGTTAAGGCAGCAATCGATTGAGGTGAAAATGTTTCGTAGGTTGTCCTCCAGTATTGCAAAAAATCAGCATCAAAAATAATGTCAGCATCCAGAATTTGCCCCGTTCGTGGATTCACTCGCGATGGACCCATCGCAAAACTAGCTCCTGCAGTGATCCATCGAAAAGTGTTGTAATTCACATCTTCAGGATCCCAGTCTGTGGTATCTGGCTGTTGACGGACCTCGATAGCACTCGCAAATCCAGCTTTCTCAAAAGCAGTATTCCACGCCTCAATTCCCTCACGGATGGGCTGGCGATAGCGAAAGGGGACGGTATTCTCAATCCAAAAGACGATCGGTTTTTTTGGAGGTGAGAGAGCGGCCTTGGGATCCGCTTTTTCAAGATTCCAACGGTTGATGTACCGAACGAAGCGATCCTCATCAACATTCTGTGAAAAATCTTTGAGGGCAGTGACAAAAAAACCAACTCGATCATCAGCAAAGCGTGGCTTGTAATTGTTTTGTGGCAGGAGACTTAATGAGTAATGAACCGTAATCGTTGCGCCACGACTATCAGGAACAGTGTCGAATTGTGTTTTTCCGCTGGAAGCATAGGTGGCAGCCACCTGAAGTTCGACGTTATCAGAAAACCCTTTTACGCTCGCCCATGTTGTGCGATCGCGCGAGAACGAAAATCCAGAGAGCGAGTTTGAGATCTGTGGAAGGTCCGTGAAAAAAATTGTTTGTAAATCAATAACGTGACCACCTGTAGGACTTGTACTCACAATAGGTACAGCAAACAAAACACTGTCCGTATAGGCCAAGTCAACGGCTTTCGATTCAGGACTTCCCTTGTCTGCAAAGAAACGAACGTTCTTTCTTATTACATAGATCTTGTTATCCACTTTGCGAAACTGCCAGACCCAGTCATCGCCAAAACCCCAACTCATCCCGCCGAGTAGATTTCGCTCACCGATACCTCGCGCAATGGATATGGATACAAAAAAGTCCTTACCAAGAAGATTATTCGGAAGTTCAGCATAGACTTTTCCCTCAGAGCGATACATGCTGAACAGCCCTGTTATTTTGGTGGCATCTTTTACGAGCACAGCAAACGTTTTCTGGGAAGATTTTGTTGTTGAGGTCGATGGCTTTGAGCTCGTTTGGGTAGCGGTATTCGTGGACGAAGTCTTTGGGTCGTCACCATAGAGAGCAAAGGTGCTCGCCGATGCAATAAGAAAAATAAAGGATTTCGTGGTGTTCTTAGTCCAAGTCATGCTGCTCATCAACAAATCTCCTCACGCAAATTTCTGATAGCGGCGCTATCATTACCGTCTAGGAAGACTAGCATCGAATGGGCGAGTGAACCAGTTTTTGAGGTGATTTGTGTTTGAGCCGCAAAATATGATTCCTTTGGGCCTCCTGAAGAACTGGTTTCGGGTGGAACAAGGCATGATCGAGCCCCTGCCTGTGGGGTTGAGCGGATCAATGGTCTGGGGTGTGCGGGTAGGTGATGAGAGGTTTGTTCTGAAGAGTTTTGCATCTTCAGCTCACTATGAACATGCAGCATGGGTCCATTCTCTTATGCAGCATGCTGTCAATGAAAACATTTGGCAGGTTCCAGCCCTCAAGAAAACGATGAATGGTGAGAGCATCCAAGAAGATACCAACGGGTCTCTCTGGGAGCTTATGCAGTGGGTGCCTGGTGCGCCTTGCTTAAGGCCTTCGCTGCGCATGGCTGCCTCTTCGGGGGCAACCCTTGCTCAGGTTCATGTGGCGATGGCAACATTCCCAGACCAGATATTGACCCATGACCATTCTCCGGGAGTCCTGTTCCGTATAAGTAAAGCTGCTGAGTTGGTAAAACTCCCCTTTGATGAAAGGTTCTGTCGAATTCTGGAGCATTCTCAAGCAGCAACAATGCACGAACCGTTTTCGTTGCTCACTACATCAGCTACAAAACATGCTTTGGCAACGATTGCAAACTGGCGTTCTCGAGTGGTGGCTATTCAGCCCGTCTTGCGAGACGTCTGGAGTGAACATATTTTTTTTGAGGATGAACGGGTGTCAGGTCTCATTGATTGGCACGCACTCGGTTTCGATACCCCAGCTATGGATATTGCCCGCCTCTTTGGAAGTTGGCCGGATGATTACGCGTTGGAGCGCTCTTTTTTGAAGTCGTACCGCTCTGTTCGAAGGCTCAGTGATCAGGAAGAGAGGCTTATTCCATTTTTGAAAGCCTCTGGGATCATCTTCGGCCTAGAAAACTGGTTTCGTTGGATCGTGGAGGAGAATCGTTATTTTGCCGATAAAGAAAAGGTAAAGGATCGAATTGACTCATTGCAGCGAGCTTTTCCGCGGGCAATACAGGTTCTGCTTGATGGGAAGTTTGACCAATAAAAAACAACACCGCTACACTTTTTATATGGTTGCAGCTTTGTATTGGATGAAAGCCATGTCTTCGTGTTCTGTGCGCGGGGTGGTGGCGTTGTTTTTTTGTCTCGTCCTCGGGCAAGTTGCATCGAATGGTTTGGCCGAAGACGAGAGTGGTCCGCTCTTTGACCCGCTTGGTGGAATATCTGACGCGCTGGGAAGCCCGGTGCAAATCTCTGCTGCAATTGAGTTGTCGAAGGATGGCGGTCCTGATGTACTTGCGGTGACAGCTGTTCTTGAGGATGGTTGGCACCTTTACTCATTGGATCAGGGCAAGGGGGCACGTAAGTCGGGTGGTCCGAAGGCGACGGTGATTCGTGTTGCTGAGGATTCATCGCAAGTTCCTGTTGGGCAGTTCAAGCCTGATGTTCAGCCCGAGCGTCGTCCTGCTAAGGGCGTGCCGTCTTGGGAGGGGCTTGTTTTGGAGGAGCACCACGGCAGGGTAACGTGGCGTGCCTCGCTCAAGGGTAACAGTGGTGGCTCGACTTCTGGGGTTCATGGTACGGTTTTTCTACAGCTTTGTCAGGACACGGCGTGCATGCCTCCTGAGCAGATTTCCTTTAAGGCCATTCGGTCGGCTTCACGTCCTGTGGGGGATGAGGAAGTGTCGGTTTCTCATGTTCCAGAGAGGGGGCATGTCGCGATTGATGCGGCATTAATGCCTGAGGTCCGTCAGGCGGATGGTTCTGTTTGCTGGCCAGTGGTTGTGCGACTCGTGCCTGAAGCAGGTTGGCATCTCTATAGTCCGTCTTCGACAGCCTCGAGTGATGTTGGGCAGGGTAAGCCAACCATCTGTTCGTTGCCGGCGGTGGATAATGCTGCCGTTCGGGTGGTCAGGCTCACTGCCAATCAGACGCAGGCAGCAATCTCTGAGTCGTTGTCGTCATCCGGTGCTGTGGACGGGCCGATTGTTTTGAGTTTCTTGATCGGTTTGGTTGACGGTGCTGTGCGTGGGGCCGACAGGGATCTGGAGTTTCTGGTTGGTTTTCAGACATGCAGTGACACGACATGTGATCAGCCGTGGGCCGCGAGAGTACAGGTTGCAATCCCGGAGGAAGGTCATCTGCGTGATGGATCGATAGAATGTTCTGACGCTCGTTACGCTGAGGCGGCGCAGGCGCCTGCCGATATTGAAGTTCCAAAATCAGTGTCGAATGTACCTGCTGTTTCGGCTTCAGGGGAACCGGTTGGTTTTGATGCTTCTATTCCGTTGTCGCTCCCGGCTGCTCTGTTGGCCGGTCTTGTCGGTGGGCTGATACTCAATCTGATGCCGTGTGTTTTGCCGGTGTTGGGTTTGAAACTTATGTCTTTCGCGCAGCAATCAGGGAAGGAAAGACGGGAGGTCTTGCGTCTCAATTTATGGTATTGCGCAGGCCTTTATGCAGTATTTTTTGTGTTGGCAATACTCAGCGTCGCCGCCAACGTTGGTCTTGCGGAAAGCAATCTTGCATGGGGAGAGCAGTTCACGTCTTGGCGATTCAATGTGACAATGACAGGAATTGTGTTTGCTTTTGCGCTCTCTTTTCTTGGCGTCTGGGAGTTGCCGATTCCTGGGTTTATTGGTGTGAAGGCGGGGCGTGTGCAGGCTGAGGAAGGAGCTGCTGGTTCATTTTTGAAGGGAGTGCTTAGTACGCTGCTGGCTACACCGTGTAGCGGGCCGTTTCTTGGGCCTGTTTTTGGGTTTACGCTTACTCAGTCAACAAGTGTGACCTTCGCTATTTTTGGGTCAATCGCGACCGGGATGGCTCTGCCCTATATTCTTGTAGGACTTTTTCCTGGGCTCGTGAAGTTTCTTCCAAAGCCAGGGCCTTGGATGGAAACGCTCAAGGAAGTTCTGGGCTTCGTGATGCTTGGCACGGTTGCTTATTTGTTCACCTTCTTGAGTCACGATTACTTTGTTCCAACGTTTACACTTCTCATAGGAATATGGGCTGCATGTTGGTGGGTTGGTAAAGGGCAGGAGTCTGGTGGTGGTTCCGTGGGGTTTGGGAGATGGTGTCAGGCGGCCTCAGTGGCGGTTGTTATTGGAACGCTGTCATTCTTCTTTCTTGGTCCGGTTGAATCACTCATTGAGTGGCAGCCCTTTTCTCGCCAGCGACTCACAGAACTTCAGGCTGAGGGGGCAACAGTCCTGGTTGATTTTTCCGCAGATTGGTGCCCAACGTGTAAGTATAATCTCGCGACAGCCATCGAAACGCGAAAAGTGAAGGCAGCTATAGAGGAAAATCGTGTGGTCCCGATGTTAGCAGACTGGACGGATGGTTCACCAGAAATTAAGGATATGTTGGCTTCGTTGCAGAGCAAGTCGATTCCTGTGCTTGCTGTTTTTCCTGCCCTTCAACCTGGGAAGCCGTTAGGGTCTCCTATTGTTCTTCGGGATCTCATCACCGAGTCGCAGGTTCTCGCAGCGATTCGAGATGCGGGCCCTTCTCGGCCGGGACTTCAATCTCTTCGTACCGCTCGCCGTGGAGAAGAGGGCCTGAGAGAATAGAAGTCTTTCTATTCCATGCATCATTCGCGGGGATTAATTGACTTCTTGTGTAGGCCTTTTTTATTATGGATTGGTTGAGTCCTTGAGGCATGCGTATTACAAATTTTAGGTTCGAAATACGTCATCAGTTATTTTTGCATGAACTGGGTGCCCCTAATGTGTCATGGCGTTGTATAGATTGGTGCAACGCGCAGGTACACTCCTGCAAGAGGTGGTTGCCATTACTGTTGATGAAGCAGGCATACAAGAAGTGAGGAAGTGATAACCCCTTGAATACGAAGCCTATTTCTAAGAGTGTTGTCCGGCATCTGTGTTGCGCTGCATGGATGATGTGTGTCTTCTGTGGCGTGGTGATTGGAGGAGACCGAGAGCCAGGCTCGATCGGTCGGCCGGAGAAGCCAAATATTGTCTTAATTCTTGTTGATGATCTTGGTTGGCAGGATGTGCAATGCTTCGATATTGATGATCCCTGTCCGATGGAGACACCGCATATTGATGCATTGGCATCACGAGGTGTGAAGTTTTGGCAGGCGTATGCTCCAGCACCAACGTGTGCACCAACACGTTGCGCAATCTTGAGTGGTATTCACCCGGCACGAGCGCAGAAAACACATGTTGTTGGCGGTGCCCCCCCTGCCCCACACCACCTGCACGCATGGTCAATGATGTCGCCATGGTTCAGCGGTCGCATGCCTGAGAATACCTATACTCTTGCACGGGCACTAAAAACCGCTGGCTACGTCACAGGACATTCAGGCAAATGGCATGTGGCGATCCATCACAATGCTTTTCCGCAGCCTCAGGATGTTGGTTTTGATTGGACCCGACATGATTTAGGCGTAAGTCGCGCGATGAAGCCACATCGGATGACTGGCTTTGCAACACGCCAGCAAGCCGACCCATACCAGTTGAATGCAGATTCGATTCCACGGGATCAGACGACAGAAGATGCGTTGACGTTCTTAAGGGAGTCAAAAGATAAGCCATTTTTTCTTTATTATGCAACGTGGCTTGTTCACACTCCTATTCACACTCGTAGCAGGAAGTTACTTGAAAAATACGTTGAGAAGCTTGGAGTTGAACTTCCAGATGATCCAAAACAAAACTGGTTAGGTGAGGGTCAAACAAATCCTTTCTATTGCGCGATGGTCGAGCAAGTGGATCATTACATTGGTAAGTTGTTGAATTATCTTGATGAAACACCAGATCCACGATGGGCTGGTCATTCTCTCATTGACAACACCTATGTGATTCTCACGTCTGATAACGGAGGAATGGAAGGAAGCCGAACGCAGATAATTACTGACAATTACCCGCTTGATCGTGGAAAGATTTCTCTGATGGAGGGAGGCACTCGGGTGCCACTTATCATTTCAGGGCCAGATATTCCTCAGCATGTTGAATCGAGTGTTATGGTAAGTGGTCTCGACTTCTATCCTACGATCCTCTCATTGACGGGGACGGCCTTCCCAGAAGGAAAGAATTTCGATGGTTGTGACCTCGCGGTATGCCTTCGTCAGGATCCAGCGAACCCATCGCTTGTTCTGGATGAATCCGGAAAGGTCCGTGATACCATGGTGTGGCACTTTCCAAATAGTGCAGCACTTGAGAGTACTATTCGAATTGGTGATTACAAATTGATCCGCAATTATGATCACATCAATAATCCATCAAAAAAAGAATTAGAACTCTACCGTTTGTATAACTCCGAAGGTGGCAAGCCGATTCGTGTGGATATTGAAGAGAAACACGATCTTGTTGAGCGCATGCCCGGAAAAGCAGCTAAGATGAACCAGCGGTTGACAGAGATTCTTGCGGGTATGAAAGCAAGTTATCCATATTACAACCCGCATGGGAGTCGTGCCCCAGCTGAAAAGAACAAGGTCTGTTCTGTTCTATCCCATGAGCAACTGGGGAATAAAGTGAAAGTCATCTTCAAAGAAAATGGAGCAAAAGTTATACGAGCAGATCTGATTGTAACGTTCAATGGTGGCCAAAAGGATGAAGAGTGGTTTCGGCGAGAGGCTGAAATGGAAGGAGGTAATTGCGTGATGGCGTCTCTCCCCGAGGGAGTCACTCACTATTATGTGAATCTGATTGATGAAAACCAGTTTCTTCGGAGTTATCCAGAAGTGCTTGATTCGCAGCATCCAAGTAAGTCGGAGCTCGCGAACTATGCGGCCAGAGCGATCCCTGTATTACAATGATCTCAGTGATGCCGTGATCGTGATATAGTTTAGTTGCTTTGTTTTTAGCATTATCCGCACATAAGAACAGAGCCTCCGCGAATCGAGAAGGCCAACAGCCCCGGTGCAGTCAATGTAAAGAAGGTCAATGAAACGCACTCATTCCCCTGACTCGCTTTTGCAAAGCGTCTTTGGACACTCTCAATTTCGTGGAAATCAAAGAGCGATTATTGAACGAACGATGCAAGGTGGCCACAGCCTCGTGTTAATGCCAACGGGAGGTGGGAAGAGTCTCTGTTATCAGCTCCCAGCACTTCTTTTCGAAGGAATGACAGTCGTGTTGAGCCCATTGATTGCACTGATGAAGGATCAGGTTGATGTTCTTGTGCGACGGGGTGTTGATGCCGCATTTATCAACTCATCTCTGAGTAAGGAAGAACGGATAGAACGATATCAATCGATCGCATCGGGTCGATACAAGTTACTGTATGTCACGCCAGAGCGTTTTCAGAAAGATGAATTCCGAAAGGTTATTGAACAAAGGGACGTCTCACTTCTAGCAGTGGATGAGGCTCACTGTGTAAGTCAGTGGGGACATGACTTCCGTCCAGACTACACTCGTGTTGGTGATATTCGGACATCACTTGGCTCCCCTGTAACCATCTCATTGACGGCCACTGCAACGTGTGCAGTTCAACACGACATCATACGGCAGCTTCATCTTGAAAAAGAAGACGTAGAGAGATTTCATGAGGGCATAGATCGTCCAAACCTCACGCTTTCAGTTGAAGAAGTGTGGGGGCAGGAAAACAAGTCTGAACACATTGCTCGCATTCTGAAAGACTACAGATCTCAGTCAGGTAGTCATATTGTCTATTTCACTCTGATCAAAGTACTTGAGCGTTTCAGTATCCTGCTTGAAGATGAAGGCATCCCGCATGCCTGTTATCACGGTAACATGAGTGCGGCTGCTCGGAGGCATGTACAAGAAGATTTTCTAGCCGGTGACGAACCGGTTGTGCTGGCAACCAATGCTTTTGGAATGGGTATCGACAAGCCAGATATTCGTTCCGTGATTCACGCCGAAGTCCCTGGTTCTGTTGAAAGCTATTATCAAGAGATTGGCCGTGCTGGACGAGATGGCAAGCCTTCGCAGTGTGTTTTGTTATATGATCAAAATGATTTATCAGTACTTATGGAGTTTATACGTTGGGCAAATCCAACCGCAGATTTCTATCAGCGGGTCTACCATGCATTGGAGCACGATTCTGAACGCATCAATGCCTTTGGGCTTGATTGGCTGAACGAGTATCTTCTTGGTCGACAAGCCCGGCATGATAGACGTCTTGACTATGCACTATTGATGCTTGAACGTTGTGGTGTTGTTGAGTGTGGCGAAGATGATGGTTCTGGTGGTCGGCGGCAGTTGCAAGTGTGTGGTGAATTGCCCGACTTTTTGATAGACGACGAGCGCCTCGGGGAAAAACTTAAGCGTGATCAGCAAAAACTACTCTCCATGGTTGAATACGCAAAGCAGGAAGATGGTCGTGCCGATTTCTTGAATCACTATTTTCTTGATGATAATGATTCATCTATGTAAGAGTGGCAAGCATGAAATATGCCGTTTAATCTGGATTCATAAGAACGCTGTCGGTTCGCTGATTCTTAAGTGCAGGACCATTGAGTTGTCGAGATATAGCAAGTGTTTTACATAGCGTATAATAAGGGGCAGTTTGTCTATTGAATGATCCATCATGAGCAAAGTGACGTTCCAGAAAGTTTAGAGGGCTCTTGTATGCATCGGAAACTTCATTTGACGATTACGGCCATGATAAGCCTTGTGCAAGGCACTGTATTTTCAGCCTTTGGGGTTGATGAACATGTTGATTTTAATCGTGACGTGAGGCCGATCCTTTCGGATAAATGCTTCTTTTGCCACGGGCCGGATGCCCATCAGCGACAGGCTGAACTCAGGTTGGATCAAGAGCAGTCCTCCCAGCGTGATCGAGGTGGATACGCAGTCATTGTCCCTGGAAAAATTTCGGAAAGTGAAATGATGAATCGTATTCTTTCCAGGGACCCAGATCTGATCATGCCCCCTGCTGATTCTCATAAACACCTGAATGATGATGAGGTATCAATCCTCCATCGATGGATTGAACAAGGTGCCCACTACAAAGAGCCATGGGCATATGTAGCTCCAGTGCGTGTAGCAATTCCCAAAGTGAAGGATGCGAAGTGGGTAAGAAATTGGATCGACTACTTTCTTCTTCGTAAC
>JBDOMS010000330.1:0-2206 GCA_039831735.1 Pirellulales bacterium | reverse complement strand
GCCTTCTAGTATCGTTTACGATGAAACACCTATTCACGTATACATGGAGCAAATTCATCACAAACTTCATGTTGATGGTCGTCTAAAACTTTCCGATCTTTTTCATAGTCAAATGCATAAGTCACAGATGATCGGGATTTTTCTCGCCGTATTAGAATTAATTCGCCACCATAGCCTTCAATGCAAACAAGAAGATTTATTTGGTGAAATGTGGTTGCTTCCGGATAAAAAATCAGATGGCGATATTGATTTTAAATCGAGTGACACTTACGAGCATGCAAGCCCCGAAACGTCTGATCCGGAAAATTCCTAAGAACGCTATTATGTTTCTCGGCGTGTGATATGCGTCATGTAAGTTTTGGAAAGCATTTGTTATAACGCCCGCCATAGCATCGATCCGAACTTCTCGTCAGCTGGTCCCTTTTCATGACCCTCACCGCCGATCTACACTGATTCAGAATCTCTATCGCTACAATTTCAATAGGCAACGCGGCATATAGCGCACGTTCATGATCGACAACCTTCCTGTTAAAAAACTCGTCTACAATAATCTCACGATCGAAGGGTATTCGCGTGCGGCGGTCCAGACTTATTGGCGTATTCCCGAGCTAAAAATAGGCTTTGATTTGGGAGCACAACCTTGGTCTTTTATGGGAACGGGGACCTGGTTTGTCTCACACGGTCATCTCGACCATATTGCGGCACTTCCAATCTATGTTGCCCGTCGACGAATGATGAAAATGGAGCCTCCCACGATTTATCTTCCGGAGGTAACCATCGATTCTGTGAAGCAAATTCTTTACCACTTCACGCAACTCGATCGCGGGAAATTACCATGTCGTTTGCTACCGATCGCTGCAGGAAATGAAATAGAATTGTCACGTGAATATGTAGTAACCGTCACTCCGACAAAGCATTCTGTTCCCTCTTTTGGGTTTATCGTCTGGGAAAGGCGAAAAAAATTGAAGGCGGAATACCAGTCGCTGAGTGGCGCTGAGATTCGTGACCTACGACTATTGGGAAAAGAGGTCTCAGAAGAACATCGTCGACCATTAATAGCTTATCTGGGAGATAGTGCTCCTGAAGGCCTCGACGCTGCACCCGAAATGTACGAGGCTGAAATTTTAATTACGGAAATGACGTTCCTCTCACCACATCACCGCCGACAAAAAATACACAAGTTCGGTCACCTTCATCTCGAGGACGTGATAGAGCGGCGAGACCGTTTTAATAACAAATTAATTATCGCTTCCCATTTCAGCACGCGTTATCATAAAAACACTATCCGCAATCTGGTTGAGAAAAAGATTCCCGACATGATCGATGGTAAGCTTCATCTATGGATTTGAGGATAAATTCGAACCAGGCCTGGCATGAAACCGAATGACCAGAGACGTGACAAAAATCACCTCAACTTTTTTACTTCCGCGTGATTAGTGAAGTCATGGGCCACCAATCCTTCGATCTATCTCACGCTTTGAAAACCTCGCGACCTCAAGCTGCCTACCTTCACGTTCCGTTTTGCCAGCACCGATGTGGCTATTGTAATTTTACGCTGATAGCGAACCGTGATGATCTAATCAACAAGTACTTAAAAGCTGTCGATATTGAATTACATAGTCTCGATGAGAGTCATCGAGTGCAAACACTTTTTATCGGTGGTGGTACACCAACCTATCTCCCGTCGACACAGTTACAACGATTGCTTGATTTAGCCAACGGATGGTTTCCCTTGGAGAGCGGGGGGGAATTTTCAGTAGAGGCCAATCCTAATGACATTACCGAAAGCATGGCTGAAATATTATCTCATGCTGGGGTCACACGCGTTAGTCTAGGTGCCCAATCATTCACCGAGAGTAAACTTCGCAGACTCGATCGAACGCATTCAGAGGCTGATATCGCGAATGCTGTGTTTCTATTAAAAAAGCATAAGCTGGATGTCTCGATTGATCTCATTTTCGGTGCACCCGACGAAACCTTCGATGTCTGGAAAACAGATTTGCAGAAGGCTTTGAGTCTTGAACCCGACCATCTTTCTACTTATGGACTAACCTATGAAAAAGGAGCCCTTTTTTATAACCAACTGCTCCACGGAAAAATAAATCGCGTCACGGAAAATCTAGAGTTGCAAATGTACGAGTATGGCATTGATGCGTTGGAAAATGCTGGTTTTGATCACTATGAAATTTCCAATTTTTCGAGACCC
>JBDOMS010000570.1:0-9518 GCA_039831735.1 Pirellulales bacterium | reverse complement strand
CAACACTTCCTCGAAATGCCCGCTTGCTGACAAGCTCGCAAGATTGTCGTTGAGCGCCTTTTCAAGACTTTTCAAGTCTCGTGTTGCATCGACTACGCTTGCCAATAGATCAGTCTGAGAAGCCATTTTTTCTTGCTGAACTTCCATCATCTTCATGGTGTTGACAAGTGATTCTGAAGCAACCGACCAGCGTTCTTCATGGTCTGTCACAAGATTGGCCTGAGCACTTGCGATCGACTCAGTCCAAGACTGCAAAACTGCATGGATAGATTTTTCAAATGAATTCCTGAACGTTATTCCAGCATGATCAATGACACTCATAAGAGATGCTTTTCCATTATCATGAGCATGAAAACGCCCAGCGAGCATCTCCCAAGCAGACTCATCTACATCTGCGAGCAAGGATTGCTCCATGCGATCAACGAGAAACTGAACAAACATAAGCACCATCGACAGGCCCAAAGCGGTTGCCGTTGTGTCAAAAGCTGTCCCGAGCCCAGCGACAACACCAGAAATATTCTCGAGCTGGGTTGGTGAAAGATTGGCTATGGCAACCGTAATACCAATCACGGTTCCAAGAAAACCCATGATGGGAATGGCCCAGACAATAAAACGAACAAGGCCATAGCTACGAGCAGCACGAGCAGCATCAACATCAGAAAGATACTTCAGGTGGTCCTCAAGCCCATCAGCAGTGCCAGTTCGATCAACAAAATCGATCGCCTCTCGCAGACGACGAATCAAGAATGATTTTCCATTTTTTTCAACATCGCTGGGCAAACAATCAAGAAGAGAGGATGCTTCTTCTGGATGCTGACCCTCTTCTGAAGGAGGAGAAAGATAGTCCACCCGTAGCGTCAATCGCTGACGAATGATATCCAGAGACTTCCCAACTAAAGCAGCCATCCCCACACAAAACATTGAAACTTCAACATATTCAATCCAGTTACCTGCCAGATAACGGATAACGTTAACGTCTGTTATCGTGCCAAGATGAATCATTCTGAAAAAGCCGAAAGCCATTGCTACACCCCACAGCAGAGGTGAACAAAAAACAGTGACTACAACGTTGCTCAGTTTTGACACGGCGCAAGACCTCCAGCGGAAGAATGCTGACTTATTTGATGGAAAAACCGTCACACGTCATCAAATCGGCAGCATCTACCTGATTTATTGAGCCGAAACGATTGGTGAACTCACCGCACCTTCCCAGTTGCCCCATTTCCCCCGATTGCACCGTAAAGCACACGCGATCATGTTGCCTTGGCAAGTGAGGTCGACCTTGATTGATTCGACCCAACAGGACTACTCTCTTCCAGTGATGTTCGTTTCCTCTTCACATTCAGCAAGACTCACTCTGGCGTGCATACTCAGCACGTCAATTATATTTTTTCCCCTGCGACAATTGTTTGCGGCAAGTCCGGAAGATGGTAAGCAAGCGGTATCTCTTGAACCAGAAAAGATGTGGGTGCAGACTTTTCCCTTAGATGACTCACGGCACGTGCTGCTGATCGTGGATCCGATTCTTAGGAATGTAGCGATCTATCATGTTGACACGGTTGCAGGCACACTCACCCTCAAAAGTTCGCGTGACATTTCCCAAGATCTCCGTATGGGAGACTTTAACGCCCAGGAACCCAAGCCCGAAACACTTCGAAATATGCTCAATATGGGTTCTCCATCTCCCTTCATTAAGCAAGAACGCCAAATAAGATGAATACGGTCTTGCGGGTTACGCATGACAGTAATGTCCTGCGTATAATACGTTGCCTATCTCGGACGATGATGTTTGTATGAGATAGGAAGTGCTCCCAGGGTAGCGTATCATGCCAGGCCGTTTTCTTTCACTTGATGAAACTGCTGAGAAACTTGGAATGTCAACCGACGATGTGCTTCGTCTGGTCGACCGGAAAGAACTCTACCCAATTAAAGACGGTGGGAGTCTCAAGTTCAAGGCTGAAGACATCGACACGTTTCTGAGTAATCGTGATGAAGACGCTGAAACTTCTCAAGACATTGAGCCTGTTGCAGTCGATCAAAAGGCGGAGGTATCACTTGAACTTGAAGCTCCAGATCCTGGCACGGTGAATGTCGAGGCCATTGAGCCAGATTTGGCTGATTCATCTATTGAATTAGCAAGTGACTTGTCCCTCGATCTGGGCGATGATAGCAAACACGAAAACAAGGATGATGTCGTTCAGGAGAGTGCTCCGATACTTGAGCTTGATCTAGGAGACAATGACGGTGCTTCAGGCATTGATCTGGATTCAAATAAGCAAACTGAGCATGAATCAGATGTTTTGATTCTAGAGGAATCAGACAACATCTCAGGAGAATCTAAAAAAGAAATCAATATTCCCGATCTCTCCGATGTTGAAATTGATTCTGAAAACAGTTCGTCCGCTCCGGAGCTAGTCTTATCAGATTCTGAAGACCTTTCTGAAAATATTGAATTAGATGACATAGCCGTCGCAGATGAGAACATTTCCTCACTCGATATAGACTCACCTGCTTTGGATGACCTGAGTAATAACGAGGAGGATAAATCAGCAGGCTCTCTTGTTCTCGGTGATGAAGATGAGTTTGTGCCAGGGTCAAACATTTCAGAAAATGCCGTTGGCTCGGCTCTCTCAGACGTTCTAGATAGTGGCGTCTTGATTGAAGAAAAAGAAGTGGAACTTGAGGGCGTTCAAGCGTGGGATGAAGTAGACCTTGGAATAGAAGATGAACTCGAACAAGACCAAGAAAACTCAAATGAAGAACCCCTTGATTTCGGAGACGACCTACAGACAGAACTGCGAGAGGACATTGCGGATGACCTTCCTGATGCGGAAGACGGCGCTATTGATAATGATTTCGACCTCGGGGCTGGAGATGATGGGAGTTCAAGTGATTTAGACGGCGATGCATCTGCCTCTTTTGACCTTCCGTCAGGATCTGGAGAGTCAAGCTTTGAGTTTGCGGATGGTATGTCAGGCACTCTGGATGAGCCGGCAAATGCATCTCTTCGTTTTAGTACTTTGCAGATCTGTGGCCTTATCTGCTGCTCTCTTATTCTGCTGACAGGAGGACTGCTGACATTTGATCTGGTTCGGACAATAGGAAGCCCTCAGGATACAGTTCTGTCAAATCCTCTTCTCAATTCTCTCGCAGACACATTTGGCTGGCGATAATTGTAAAATCCGACTTTTTTCGGGTTTTATAGACTTGGCTTGCCGTGCGCTATACTTATTGTGTCATGAAAACCAACTCTTCCGACCACTACCTCATGAGAATGGGCTTCGATAGGTTTTTTTATATGCCATCCCCACGTAGCATCGCCCTTTGCCTCAGTCTCTTTTCTTTGGCGATAGCTGGCTGTGGCAATCAAACAGCCATAATGAAAAGTGATATTCGAACCTACCGCATTCCTCATTCTGAGAGAGCTACGAACCGTACGCGGTCAGGACTTGATGACATGCAGCCAGTGGGTGGCTCTCTGGCAATCAAATATGACGTTCCAGACGGATGGACAGATAAAGGTCAAAGTGGCATTCGACTTACAACGCTGCTGTGTGGCCCCGACGATTCCCAACAAGAGATCTCAGTTACTTCATTCGGTGGCACCCTCTCGAGTAATGTTTCTCGATGGGTGAATCAACTTCGCCCCTCAGCAAATGCTGCAGACAATGAAGAAGTGGCAATAAAAGCTATTGCGGATGCAGAAGTCGTTGATGTGGGCAATTCACAGGCAACCATTGTTTTTCTTCTCGATGAAAAAGCGGATGCAACTGACGATGGAACCGCAATTCTTGGCGCCATTATTCCAACTGACGACACGTCCTCAATCTTTGTAAAACTCAAGAGCCCGGTAGGCCTTGCTCGAAAAGAACAAAAAAAATTCCTTGAATTTGTTTCTTCCCTTCGATGGGAATAATGTCCCCCCTTTCATAATGGTATTGCTTCAATGGCTACAGCCACTCTCTCATCCCAGCAACTCACTCCTGCAACTCACTCTCGCCATAGCACCAGAGAGGGAAGTCTTCCTCGACAACTCCTGATGTTAGCAGGATCACTCAAGATTACAGTTGTTATGTTTCTGTCAGCAACTTTTCTCCTTTTTATTGGCACTCTTGCTCAGGATGAAAAGAATCTGCCAGAAGTGAAAGCTGAATATTTTAATAGTTGGATTGCAAAAGTCCCATTCTCTGACTTCTTTCCTGTGACTGTTTTTGGTGAGTCATCACTTTCTGGATGGTTTCCATTTCCAGGTGGTGCAACAATTGGACTCGTCCTGCTTATCAACCTCATTGCAGCCAAAGTGACTCGTTTCCACGTAGCTGCTCATGGAAAGCGCCTTTGGACTGGCATTCTTATTTCTCTTCTGGGAGCAGCCCTGGCACTCACTGTTATTCTCTTCGGCCATCAAAGCAACGGTCTGCAAGGACAACCTCCAATCGATTACCAAACGGTGTGGAGGATGATTCAATTAGGTGGCTTTCTCGGCGGATGTGGGCTGGCTTGGGGGGCGTCTCGCAGCAAGCAACGCATGACACGTTTTATTTTGGCCGGGACTGCTGCCGTAACACTCACCGTGACTGCCATGACCGTATTCGGAGGTGACTCATGGCGGATGAATGACCCTGGCCTTCGCATTATGTGGCAACTTATTCAGTCCAGCGCTGCATCGCTCGTGCTCTTAGCGGGGCTTATCCTTGTTTTTGGTCCACGAGGTGGGAATGTCCTCATTCATATCGCCGTTGGTGTCCTCATGCTTGGCCAGTTCATATTTGGTGATCGTCAAATCGAAGAGCGAATGAATTTGATTGAAGGGCAAACGACCAACATGGCCGTTCGGACGGATGAGACAGAACTGGCTCTCATTGACCGGAGGAATCCTGATGAAGATGCGGTCACAGCCATATCAACTCGCCTCCTCAGAGCACGAACAAAGGGTGAGCCGATAAAGGTTGAAAATCTGCCTTTTGATATCGAGGTTCTAGAATACTTCCCTAATTCATCTGTTGTTCGAGTGGGCCCCGTAGCCCCAAATCTTGCAACAACTGGTTTAGGTACTCAGTGGCTTGCTACTAAGAAACCACCAGAGGGCGGTGCCTCGGAAAGGACAAATATTGCTTCGGCGTATGTGCGCATTAAAGATCGCTCAACAGGTGACAATCTTGGCACCTACCTCGTCAGTCAGTTTCTGAATGACCAATCTCAAATTTTCATGGGAAACGGAGGTGATGAACTCGACACGGTTGAAGTGGACGGTACCCCCTGGCAATTTCAATTGCGGTTCCGTCGAGAATACAAGCCTTACAACGTGACTCTCAATGATGTTCGAAAACTCGACTATGCAGCCAGTGATACTCCACGAGATTATTCGTCCTACATTACATTCAGGGATTCCGCCACATCTTCAGAACAAAAAGGTCGAATTTGGATGAATAATCCAGTCCGATATCGCGGAGAAACCTTTTATCAATCGAATTATTCTCAGGTTGATCTCGGTGGTGGCCGGGTCGGTGAAATGACTGGTCTTCAGGTGGTTGAAAATGCGGGATGGTTGATTCCCTATGTTGCGTGTGTTCTTGCCTTTTGGGGCATGCTTGTTCATTTTGGTGGAACATTTGTTCGTTTTGCTGGAAGGCATGAACGGGAAGCATCGATCGTCACAAAGAAAGGCGGGGCACCCCAGCTACAAAATTCCAAGACTCCCACAACTGCAGAATCTAAGAAGAAATTTTTGATACCAGCATTAGCCCTGGGTCTTGTCGCAGTTTGTGTTTTCCCTCTGGCTCGCAATGGGGGTAGTACTCCCGACGGCAGATCAGATTGGACACGTGCAGGAGCACTTCCAGTCATGCACGAAGGTCGCATCAAACCTTTTGACAGTGTTGCTCGCACAACCGTGCAACTGTTGAGCAATCGAACCAGTGTTATGATGCCAGACACTCTTCCTGTGCGTGGGCCCGAGGGTAGGATTTCAGCAACGCAGTGGTTATTTGGCCACATGGCTGACGCGGATTGGGCTGACTATGCGCCAGTTTTTCGAATTGATGCTCTCGAGGTACTTGATCTTTTTGATCTCACTCGACGCAAAGGGCATCGCTATTCTGCAAAAGAATTGGAAAAGGGAAGGGACGCACTACGAACACAGATTGAAGCAGCGAGAAAAGTACCGGCTGAGCAACGATCATTTGTCCAGAAAAAATACGGTGAGATTAACCAGAAACTGATGGCATACGATCTTATTCGCTTTGCTTCTGAAATTCCTCCTATGCCACAACCAGTTGGTGAAGGAGAAGAGGCACGACAGGCAATGATTGAACAAATTAGTCGGATGATGCGTGGTTCGCAAATGATTACAGCTGAGCATCCACCAGCGGTGATCCCTCCTGTGAATCCGTCAGCAGCCACTGCTTCTGATGGACCGGATTCAAATTGGCAGGCAGTGTATCCAGCTGTCGTGACAGCTATTATAGGTCGCTTGTTTGATGGCCAAGAGGGCATGCCGGCCTACCAACTCAACCCGGCAATTCTTCCGTTCACTGAGCTGTTGAGTGTGGTCGATGGAACACCGGCTCAATTTAATCGTGCTCTCACCGAGTATCAAACTGCTATCTCAGGCATTCGTGACGTGCGCCAAACGTCATCAAAAGTGGCCTATGAGGCATGGCTCAATGCATTCAATCCAACGTTTATCGCGCAATGGCTTTACATTCTGGCGACAGTGCTTTGCTTTATTAGTTTTCTCGCGTGGCATAAACCACTGAACCAGTTTATTTCCTGGATGCTCATTGGTGTTTTTCTTCTCCACACCTTTGCGATTATTTCTCGGATCTACCTCACTGAGAGACCTCCGGTCATTAACCTCCACTCATCGGCAGTGTTTATCGGGTGGGCATGCGTCATTGCTGGCCTTGTGCTGGAGTATCTGGAACGCTTTGGCATCGGCAATCTTGTCGCAGCAGCAAGTGGAGGACTGACGCTCATGGTGGCATACGGCCTTGATAAGGGAGATACCATGCACGTTCTCCAGGCAGTATTGGACACGCAATTCTGGCTCTCAACACATGTCATTACCGTGACTCTTGGCTATGGCGCAACATTTCTGGCTGGGATGCTTGGCACGTGCGCAATTATTCATCGCCTGTTGTGTGGGCTCTCAAAAAAAACCTCTCAGAACGCCCTCCAACACCATCGTTCCACACAAGAACGTTTCTATCGAATGACCTACGGTGTTGTGTGCTTCGCACTTTTCTTCAGTTTTATTGGTACCGTGCTTGGTGGCCTTTGGGCCGATGATAGTTGGGGACGATTTTGGGGGTGGGACCCCAAAGAAAATGGTGCGTTGATGATTGTTCTTTGGAATGCTGCGATCCTTCATGCACGATGGGATCGCTGGATTGGCCAACGAGGTTTCGCGCTTTTTGCCATTGGCGGCAACATTGTGACTGCCTGGAGTTGGTTCGGCACAAACCAACTTGGCATCGGACTACACAGTTATGGATTTACAAGTGGTGTACTCATGCTCCTTGCAGGCTACGTTCTCAGCCAACTTATCCTGATTCTTGTTGGTGCATGCTTCACGAAACGCACCCTTCCATCGGCAACCTGATTAGCTCTTTGATCACAAGCCTAGTGACAATTGACGCCACGCACCGTGATAAAAACGTGCTCCTGTCATATCCTCCTGAACTCCAAGGTCGATGCGTAGTGCACCAGAATATCCCGTCTTGAAGACAGCGGTCCGGTTCCCATCACGTCGAGCGTACGCGTACGCCTTTGCCACGTCAGGCCAACGCGATCCACCCAAACCACTTGCGATCACAAGATCAGGGCGGGTTACAACTGCTATGTTTGGAGGCAAGCTGGTATAACTCCCATGATGAGGAGCAATCAGAATGTCACATTTCCCGGGATTTGAGACCACCAACTTACGCAAAGCCTCTCCTTCCAGATCACCTGTGAGTAAGATTCGCTTCCCGAATGCTTCTACCGATGCAACAATACTTGTTTCATTATCTGAAGCTATTGGGATCTGTCGCTGTTCCATCTTCGAAGATCGCTCGGGATGAAGTACTCGCACGAGCAATGATTTTCCAAGCTCAATGGAATCCCCCCGTGCAACCGTTCGAACAGGAATTCGAGATTGATATGCAAGTGATAGTATCTCTCGAACGGCCGCATTATTTTGGTAAAGAAAATGGTCAGAAACAACCAATTCTCCTATCCAAAAACGCTCCATAATATCCGGAAGAGCATTGAAGTGATCTGCATCAGCATGTGAAATCACAAGTTTATCGATACGTTTGACTCCCTCGTCCCAAAGAATTCCTGATATCGCCCGACTCGCCGCCAAAGGAGCACCAAGACGGCCCGCGTCATACACAAGACATTGCCCCCTTGGACCTCGTATAACAATGCCGCACCCATGGCCTAACGACGTTACAAGTATTCGCATTCCTGAGAAGTGAGTGCTCATACAATAACGACATGCAGTACTACCGACACCCAACAGAATCCAACTGACAAGCACAAACACCCACACTCGAAGCTGTCTTCGTTGCTCTGGAACAACAAACAAACTAGGGATTGCGATACAGGCATACCAACCACATAACCACCATTGTTGTGGCCCTGCGACCCAAAAGTAAGCCCCCGGCACATCTGCTGCAATCTCAACCAATGTCGTAAGACCGCCTAGCGTCTGATGACATGCCCAACCAAAAGCACTTGCAATACCGTGTGAAAACCAAGCCGTCGCAAGGCACAACAACCCCCACCACATAGACAATGCAACCATTGGTGTCACCAACACATTGATAAACACTGCCACAGGAGAAAAGAGATTGAAATGTGCAGCTATAAGTGGAGCCGTCACAACCCAAACAGCAACTGCTGCAAGAAACATCTGTTGAACTTCCACAATTGCCGCTCGAAGTATTCTCTCGCCTGATGAGCGACTTCTCTTAATAAGCCTTTCAATAGGGTCCTCTCTAAAATCGGAGATGGTGCACAACTTGGATGTACTCATGAGAACGGCTGTTGCCAAAAATGACAGTTGCGTTCCAACATAAAATAGTTCGTTGGGCTTCCATACAAGAACTATTATGGCTGCAATTGCCAATGCATTTATTCCATGAGACCGGCGTGTCACCCAGGATGCGAGACATGCGCACCAGATGACAATTGCTGCTCGAAGAACAGGAATTCTGATACCCACCATGAAGATGTAGCAACCCGTAATACTGATGACCAGAAAGACAACCCACGCATGCGGAACAGGAAAGACATGCATAAGACGGCTAACAGCATAGGCGAGAATACTAATGTGCAAACCAGAAATACAAAGTACATGAATCGTTCCTGTAGCTGCAAAGATCTGTGTGTCGGTACGACTCAGTGCCGATCTTTTCCCAAGCAATATCGCTGAGGCTATCTTGGCCTGATGAGATCCAACACATGTATTCAATACTGACTGGAAGTACAAACGTAACTTTTCCATACTTATAAGAAGACTACGTCTCGGC
>JBDOMS010000410.1:0-2208 GCA_039831735.1 Pirellulales bacterium | reverse complement strand
TGGAATGCCAAGAAGGAGCAGGTTGTTGGTGATGATCAGGCCAATAGTATGCTTGCTCGCCCCTATCGCAAGGGCTACGAAATTGATATGGGATGACCCCACTGCCGCATGGCCTCGTACGCGACGATTGCAGCGGTGTTTGCAAGGTTAAGACTTCGAACCTGAGGTCGGCTTGGAAGCGACAGGACGTGATCAGCATGTGCTTCCAGAAGACTGTTCGGAAGCCCGGACGACTCGCTGCCAAATACAAGCACATCACCCTTTTGGTAGGAGACGTCGGTGTGGCTCCGCTGGCTGCCCACCTCAAAAAACCAGTTAGGTTGCCTGCCAATGCGGCTGAGTTTCTCGATGAGGTCATCCCATGAATCGGCAACTTCCCATTCGAGGTGCTCCCAGTAGTCAAGGCCGGCACGACGAAGGTAGTAATCGTCAAGCTTGAAGCCGATGGGACGGACAAGCCACATTTTCGCTCCGATGGCGACACACGTGCGCCCGACATTTCCAGCATTGGGTGGAATCTCTGGTTCATGCAGGACAATATGAAGGATTGGGTCGTAACGCATGGGTCTATCCCCGAATAGTGGCAAGTCTGCTATCTTTTGATGATCCTCATCATACTGATGAGTCAACATATTTTTTTGAGGAGATACTTGGGTGGTTGATATCAAGCGGAATCCGACGCGGCCGGTCCCCATCGGAACCGTCATCATTGGTGACGGCCATCCGATTGCTCCGCAGAGCATGACAGCCACGCACACGCAGGACGTCGACGCCACGCTTGAGCAGGTTGAGGCCTTACATAAGGCAGGTGCTGCTGTTGTGCGTATCGCCGTTGATAGTAAAAAGGATGCTGCAGCACTCGAGGCGATTCGTGCCGGGACTCGTGCCAATCTTGCAGTTGACCTTCAGGAAAACTATCGCCTCGCATCTGAGGTTGCCCCACATGTCAACAAACTCAGGTACAACCCGGGGCATCTCTACCATCATGAACCAACAAAGCCGTGGCAAGAGAAGGTGAAGTACATTGTTGATGTGGCATCATCACAGGACTGCGCCATTCGGGTCGGAGTGAATTGTGGGAGTGTTGATCCTGCAAAGAAAGAACAATTTTCAGAGGATGACTCTATCGGCCCGATGCTTGCAAGTGCTTTTGAGCATTGTGAACTCTTGGATTCCATCGGATTCACTCGCTACTGCGTGTCTTTGAAAGACTCAGATCCTCAGAAAGTGATCGATGTCAATTGTCGCTTCGCGAAACAGCGGCCTGATGTGCCGATCCATCTTGGTGTCACGGAAGCAGGGATGCCGCCGGATGGCATCATCAAGACACGCATTGCTTTTGAGCAACTTGTTTCTCGAGGCATCGGGGACACAGTTCGAGTGTCTCTCACCGTTCCAAATGTTGATAAGCCACAAGAGATTGCAGCAGCACATGACATTCTTGCGGATATTGCATCTGGTCGAGTGCGAAGTGTCGTCGATTATGGACTTGCGTCTCTCAATATTATTTCATGTCCAAGTTGTTCTCGCGTTGAAAATGAGGCATTCATTGAGTTGGCAAAACAGGTCAAGGACATGACCAACTATGCGAAAGAACATGCAATTACTATTGCGGTGATGGGTTGCCGGGTCAATGGACCGGGAGAAACGGATGATGCTGATCTCGGTCTCTGGTGTGGTCCGACGCACGTAAATCTCAAAAAGAAAAGTGAAGAACTCGGGGCGTACCCCTATGACGCGATCCTTCCGAAACTTCGAGAAGAACTGGACCGTCTCATTGCGGACCGAATCTAGAACGACTGGGATTTTGTATGCAACCACTGCATGTTATCACAACTGAAGCAGCGCATGGGTGTCAGGCGGGAGCGTCAGCACTGCCGGCTCCTGAACCTATTGATCCAGGAACGTGCCGTGGGACATTCTCCATGGTGAGTCTCGGCTGTCCAAAGAACCTTGTCGATACGGAACGCATGCTCGGTCTCCTCCGCAAAGATGGCTGGCAGCTCGTGAGCGAGCCCAAAGGGTCTGATCTGGTGATCGTGAATACATGTGCCTTTATCGATGCATCAAGAGATGAATCGTATGCAGCGATCAGTGAAATGCTGAACCTCAAAAAGTCTGGAGATACTCGAGGGGTTATCGTTGCTGGATGTCTCGCGGAGCGTCAAAAGGAAAAGTTGCTTGAGGAACTCCCTGGTGTGGACTCAG
>JBDOMS010000275.1:0-2217 GCA_039831735.1 Pirellulales bacterium | reverse complement strand
ACAGAACCACCAGTCCAGGAAAGTGACAACGATGTACCTGCCTCACACTCGAAGCATCTTATATCTCCATTAATTACACAATTTTGCATCTTCACAAAAGATTCACTTTTTTCATTCATTGTTTGGTCAGGTTGCTCTAGCAAGCGTCCTAACCGATCTTCACCGATATCCTCCTTTAAGGGCATTTCTGGTTTTTGAAATGGACTTACCCGTGCGAATGTCACCGAATGTCCAGCCACATCAGATCTTTGTTCACTAGATTCCCCGGTAGTTATCACTCTTATATTCTTACAAGTGAGCCTTCCTTCATTTAGCAGTTCAAAAACTGATACCTCCCCATGCACATTTTCGGCCTTTGAACAATGAACACGCAGTTCAATGTCACTCAATGTCAGATTTCCACCATCAATAACAAACACTGATTTCGTTGAACTGAGTGACGTGTCAGGCGTATCGCTTATTCTCAAGACCGGTTGCGAGCCTGCTGTACCTCGAATAATTAGTTTCACACCCTTAGCTAAACTCGTGGGAAAAATTTCGTATTCAGAATTTCCGGATATTTCTATGACGCCTCCGCCAGACAGGTGTGTCAACGCCTCTGAAACAGTGTTGAACTCATCTTGCTGCACAGGCTTCGGAACAACACGAACCACTGCTGTATCTTCGAGTACTTGTTGTTGCGTGTTGAATACGTTTGAAAACTCTTGGCTGGGTTTTTTTTTAGGTGCAGCCATGGCTGTCCAGTAAACAAAACCAATGAGACTGACCCCTGCGACAGCCCACGGCCAGAGCACGGTGTTACTACCTGCACCGGTCGATTCAATATCAACCGCCGGACGAGACACTGTGACATCAAAACCTTCTTCTTCCGCTATTGATAACAATTCGTATTCGAGAGCAGCTGGATGCTGAAAGCGATCCTGTGGACGCTTTGACATTAATCTGTGGACAACTGACACTAGCCGCCGTGGCACATCGGCTCGCAAATCTGAAATTTCAGGCGGCATTTCCTGTTGATGCTGCAGCAGTTTTTGCACCATGGTTCCCTCAGCAAACGGTGCTCTGCCAACCACCATGAAAAACATTGTGCACCCGAGCGAGTAGAGATCACTTCGAATGTCGGCTGATCTTGGATCGCGAGCTTGTTCTGGGGAAATATAGTCAAATGTCCCCAGAGTTATTCCACTCACCGTAAGATCCTGCTCACCTGCAATGTGCTGCAATCGCGCCAACCCCATATCAACCAATTTAGCACGACCCTCCGGCGTCAGAAGAATATTCGATGGCTTTATATCACGATGTGTTACATCACGGTGACAAGCATGATCCAACGCCGCCGCAATCTGCATCGAAATATCGACAATAGCAGCAACTGTTAAGGGCCCTCGTTGTCGAACTAAGTCCCGAAGATTTGTACCTTCGATATATTCAAAAACAATAAAATGCCATCCGTCGCTTGAGCCAACAGCATGAACGAGACCTATATTTTCATGATTCAGCCGTGCCGCAGATTGCGCTTCATTCCGAAAACGCTGTAGCATTTCCTCATCAGCTGATTGATGTCCAGCCAAGACTTTCACTGCTACAATTCGATCGAGGGTTGTATCAAGTGCTTTAAAGACGGCTCCCATACCACCGCCACCAATAAATTTGTCGAGGCGATAATCACCAAGCTGCCTACCTTCAAGATATTCTCCTAGCTCTTTCACCGACTTCGGCGCAAGGGCTTGTGGTTCGCTATCCGAAAGCACTGTTGCCTCGGCTTCTTCAAGCTGGCGTTCTTGTAGAGGGTAACGCTCGAGCTCGGGTCCCTTTGAAAAAGGTGTTTCTTCAGGATTATCCATATTTCGACGGTAGCAACGAACCTCTTGAACAGCAACGGACTTCACACATTTCTTACCACCTAACTGGTCCTACGATGAAAAAAGACTTCGTAAAGGTCGATAATCTTACTTTTAGGCCTTAAAAAAGAACTAATTGAGATTTTATAGAAGCAAAGACAGCACCCGGCAATTATGATCTAACTTTGGTCTACTCTGTTCATTCCATTTTTAAGTCCTAAATCTGACAGGAGAATTGCATGGACACCGAATCGCCGAGCATGTCCCAAATTTCAACATGGTGCCTCATCCTCGGTGGAATACTCGCGGCACTCGGTACGCTTGCACTCATGACGCCATGGGTGGCGGCAAAGGTGGTTGCCGTATTTTGTGGTAT
>JBDOMS010000428.1:0-9605 GCA_039831735.1 Pirellulales bacterium | reverse complement strand
AAAAATAGATAGCAAACAAAATGCCCGCATTGAACAAACAGAAGCGATGCTTGGACAATTTATTGGTCAACTGGATGGAGTTGGAGAGCATGTTGGGAAGAAAGTTGAGGAAGGCTGGCTTCACGTGACTGAAACAATGCATGCAAAACATGCTGACCAGGCCGCACAACTCAACGCCATGCTTACTCATAACCGTGATGAAATCACAGCGATTGCAGTTGACGCAGAGTCTGCAAGAGAACGAGCATCACAACTCATGAGTGAGGCAGCTGAGGACGTCAAATCATTTTCAGATTCACTCAAAGAGGGGCTCTCAGGTCTGGCTGCAACGCTTGAAAAACTCAATGGCAAAACCGTGTCTGTGGAGATGAAGTCACGGTCTTGGTTTGGGCTTGGTGGGGGCAAGACACGGAAACCACAGCGAAATAGTAATGTGAAGTTTCGGTCATAGAGGTTTCTAAAAAATAGGCTTCGTTCAGATCGTTGCCAGAGGCATGATAGATGGCACGCAGAGAAAAAAAGAAACAGGAAGTATCACTTTTTCCATTTCTTGACATTCTTGCATGTGTGATTGGGAATCTTATCTTAATTATCACTGCAGTTGTTCTTGAACAGGTTGACACCAAGCCTGTTGCAGATGCTGCTGCATATGAAGCAAAACTTCTTATCAAGGAGAATCAAGAGCAGCAGATTGAGACGCTTCAGCAACAATACGAATCCATGCGAGCAGAAAGTAGCAGTCGCAATGGAGATATTGAACAACTTGAGCAACAGATTGTTCAAGCAGAAGCAGAATTGAAACAGGCGCAAAGCCAAATGGCAGCAATTTCAGAGTCGATACCAAAAGTAGACCCCTCACTGTTGCAGGAAAAAAAATTACGAGAACAGGAACAACGGCAGATAGAAGCAGACATCACAAAAATAAAAGCAGATATCAAAGAGCGAAATATCAAGCCCGAGCAATCCATTTCACTGCTTCCGGGAAAAGTGAGTAGTCAAAACGGTGATGATCCATTGCGTTCCGTTTTTGTCGAAATCAATAAAGCTGGTCTGATTATTTACCCAGATCAGCCACTGTGGAAAGAAAAAAAGACACGGATTATACAAGCAGCATCTATTCCCTCTGACGGTTCATTAGGAAAACTCATGAATATCGTACTAGGAGATAAGACTGCAATCGTGACATTCTTCATGCGCCCTGATGGCCTTAATGTTTATAACGCTGTGCGTAGTCGTTTTGACAATTTTCAAAAGACGAACCAGGACAAATTAACGCGGCCGATTGATGCAGCCAAGCCCGATGGCGATCTTCAATTAAGAAAACTCTATGCGGTTGTCCCGCTGCCAGGTGAGGGAGTGCTGGACTTCTCCGAAATTCGAGGTGACGGCAATGCCGAGACGACGCAATAAGACTTCTGCAACCAGTGGCAACATGGATTCATTGTTGGACGCACTCACGAATGTCGTAGGCATCCTTGTGATCGTGCTCGTTGCCGTCCAGCTTTCAAGTCAGGAAGCTGCGCAGAATATTATAGAGGAATTTGAAAAGACCATCACCCCTGACAAACAGGCTCAAGTGCAGGAAGAAGCCGAACAGGTTACCAAAGAACTCATTCGTATGGAAGAAAAGATTGCACGTGAAAAACGGATGCAGTCGAGTGATCCGACGCAAGAAATCAAGAGCCTTGAAGCAGAACTCAACAATCTTCAACAGCTTACGCAACGTGAGAAACAGACCTATGAAAAGAAGATGCAGGAAGTCCAGCGTCAGAAGACTGACGTCAAGAAAAAAACTGATGGGCTGCAAAAACAGATTGTAGAACTGGAGAAAAAGAATGATTTGGCTGAGGTTCAGCGTGTTGCACTTATGACGGAATTGAATAAAGCGCGTCCGCAAAAGACACCGCCAGTCAAAGAGGTGCGGCTGCCATCACCCAAGCCTTCATTCATGATGGTCCCAAATGCAAAGGGAGAACCAGAACGTAAATTTTTGCAGCCAATCATTGTGCTCTGTCGTGGCACACAGGTTATTCCATTTCCCATCACTGGGTTATCGGTGAAGGATAACCCCCTTCTGACGAGATGGTTCAGTCGTACGCTGACGTCCCTGAAACTCGTAGCGGATGCGGAAGGGTGGATCACCCCTAATCCGCGAATACCAAATAAGGAACCTCTCACGTCCAATGATGCCATAGGAGATGCAATTGTAAAAAAAGCTGTTGAATCTCCACCTGTCTTACCCGGGTATAAGGATTTTGATTTTTCGATAATCAGGCGTGGGCGCGCCTTGCAACTTGTTCTTACGCCAAAAGAAAATGCAGGAGAAGATATCTCAAAAGCATCATCAAAGGGGGGGCAGCTGAACAGAATACTTCTTGATATTGCAAAGAGTGACAACCCGTATCGGTACATCAAATACCTTGTTGAGCCCGATGCGTTTGAGACATATCTTGAAGTCCGTCAGTTCACGGATGCGTGGACTATACCGGGAAACAACACTTTTGAAGGGTGGCCTGCAGGATGGGAGCCTATTCAGCCAAACTCGTATAAAAGAGAATACTTTGTTGGGACACGCACTGGTGAAAAACCACCTCCATCACCAAATCCCCCTCGTAAGCCTGGACCACGTGTTGTGGGCAATAATCTTGATTAGAGGACTCACTCATCACTCAGTAGGACCGCCCATCCTTCACCTCCGTCGACGTGCGTAAGCACAATCTTAACGGCAGCTAACATTGGATAGGCAAGAAGCAGTCCGAGAACGCCCCATACCCATCCCCAGTAGGCCAACCACAAAAACATGAGAGTTGGGTCGAGATTGAGCTGTTGGCCAGACATTCTGATCTCAACGAAATCAATCCAAATAAAACGGTTGACAACAAGCACTGTTCCCATCAGAAGTGCTGCGCCGATACTCGGAAGCGCAACGAAACCAAGTAATATTGGTGGGATGCAGGCGGCCAGACTTCCAATATATGTGATGTAATTGGCAGCAAAGAAAAGAAAGGCCCACAAAAGCCAGTAGTCGAGACCGCTCAATGCCATAATGAGTCCCGCCGACGCCCCCATTCCAATACCAACGATGGTTTTGACGGCCATGAATCGTTCCATCGAGTCTGTGATTCCCTTTCCAATCCTCAGCAGTCGCTCACTGCGCTCACCTGGAAAGCCACGGGTAATTTTCCCTGGCATTCTACTACTCCCCATAAAGAGAAACACCAAATACACAAGCACAAGCGTGAAGACTTCTACAAAATCAAAACTATGTAAAAAGACATAGTCAAACGTCTCTTTTGAGACACTCCGAAACAATTCTGTGAACACATCGTTCGCAGGTTTTGGAGGAGACTCATCAACTTGTGCCTGCTCCGCCATGGCTTCTTCCGAAAATGGATCATCCTGTGATGTACTGTCAGCCTCACTCTGTTTGAATGCATCAGGTGTGTGAGGCGCATCAGATTGCTCCTCCTTGATCCACGGTATCATCTCACCGATGGGTGGCACACGCTCAATAAGGCGAGCGATCCGTCGCTCGTAATCAGGCCATCGCTTTTGAAATGTTGATGCTTCTCGTGCAACCAGTTGACCAACAAGCACGGAAGCCAAAGCAAGACCAAGAAGAAGGATCACATACGCTGCCCGCCGGCCAATCCCTATCCTCACGAGTGAATTCACACCAAAGAGCGCAGCATAGTAGAGAAACACAGCAAGAAGAAATGGCTTGAGAACTGGACCGAGAAGGGTCACAACGGCTCCAATCGCAAGCACCGCTAATACAATAAGAGCAGACGTCGCCGCTCGAATTGGCTGGAAAATTGTATTGGATTCGGTATCGTCTTGTACGGCAGATTTGGTCATTTGTTGAACCCCATTGTCATATCATATGTCAACTCATAAGCATCCTACCATTGCATCTTCAGACAATTTTCCAGTTTGTCCGGGCAAAACACGTCTCGGCTGGATTGGCTTGGGCGTTATGGGGCGATCGATGGCAT
Source organism: Pirellulales bacterium (assembly GCA_039831735.1). GTDB lineage: Bacteria > Planctomycetota > Planctomycetia > Pirellulales > UBA1268 > CACORA01. Next base: position 5,610 of record JBDOMS010000428.1, on the reverse strand, counting down.
CGCATCTGCTCGACGCTGGCTATGAGATGTTTGTGTACACCCGGCGAAAAATAACTGCCAAAGCCCTGCTGAAACAGGGTGCTGTCTGGTGTGAGTCTCCGTCCGAGATTGCACAGAATGCACACATTATATTTATCATGGTGGGTTTTCCAGCTGATGTTGAAAAGGTGGTTTTGGGATCTCACGGTGTACTCGATGGCGCTCAAGCTGGTGCCATTATCGTTGATCACACGACAAGTTCCCCATCTCTTGCGGTTGACATTGCCGAAAAAGCCATGTCACAAAATGTCCTGAGTCTTGACGCACCTGTCTCTGGCGGTGATATCGGGGCACAAAACGCGACGCTTACGATCATGATCGGCGGTGATGCTCATGCCCAGACGACTGTCGCTCCCTGTTTGAAACTGATGTCAAAAACAGTCGTTGCGTGTGGAGGGCCTGGGAATGGACAGAAAACAAAACTCACAAATCAAGTGGCGATTGCAGCAGGCATGGTTGCCATGTGTGAAGCACTGCTCTTTGCCTCACGTGTAGGGCTTGATATGAAAACGACGCTTCAGGCAATTTCTGGTGGAGCCGCAGGGAGCTGGTCATTGTCAAATCTCGCACCGCGCATCCTTGCACATGATTTTGATCCGGGCTTTTTTGTTGAGCATTTCGTGAAGGACTTGCGTTTAGCATTGGATGAATGTCGCGATATGCACCTTACGCTTCCTGGGCTGGAATTGGCATCTCAGTTATATGAAAAACTGGTAACTCAGGGTCATGGTCGTCTAGGTACGCAGGCGCTTATGAGAGCGCTTGCTGATATCAACAACGTCCCTCTACCATCTTCTTCGTAGACACTCAAAGCATGAGATAACTACTATGAACACACTTAATCCCTGGCTCATTCTCCTTGTTGCCATTATTGTCGAAGTTGCCGGAACGCTGTGCCTGAAACTCACGACTGTCGTGCAAGGAGTGCCCAACAAAGTGTTTGCAGGTACTGGTGTAGCAATCCTTTATATTGCAACATTCATTCTTATGACGATTGTTGTCAAGCGTTTAGAGGTTGGGGTTGCGTACGCAGTGTGGTCTGGTGTTGGCACGGCACTCGTTACCATCTCTGGGATTGTTCTGTTCAGTGAAACTGTCGCGTGGTCAAAGCTAGCCGGTGTGGTGTGCATTATTGCAGGGGTGTGTCTGCTGCATATCTCTTCCAAACAACCTGCCGGTGGGACCGGCAAGCAAGGCAGGCAAGAACACAAGATCACCAACGAGAGCCATCCCCAGCAGTGATGCGAGTAAGTACCCAAACTGAGAGATTGGCTGAAAATCACAGAATGCAAAAACCGCAAATGCCAATCCGAGGATCAGTGATGTTCGCACAATCGGAACAGCCGATCGGACAAGCGCATGATCAATATGTTGAACAATAGGACCTGGGTGTTGCTTTCCTGATCGCTTATACCAAGTGAGAAGGTGTGCTGTGTCATCAACAGAAATACCAAGCGCAACACTTGCTGTCATCATTCCCCCAACATCAAGTGGCCTTCCAAGCCAACCGAGCACACCAAAGACACACACAGGAGGTAGAATATTTGGAATCATTGCTACGGCACCAGCAATAGGGCTTTGAAGAAAAATAGAGAGCACAGCCACGATTGTCACAAATGCGATGGCAAAACTCTTGAGAAGTGATTGAAGTAACTCTCTTTGTGCAGCAATAACCAGGGGTACTCCACCTGTGCAAATAATCTCATCCGGGGCGTCAACATCCAGAAAGTCAACGGCACGCGCGACGACCTGTTGTATGGCCTTTTCAAGTTCCTGTTGCTTGTGCGCTGTAAAGTTGGCTACTCGAAGTGAGATCCTCCAGAGTTGTTGGCCATTCGAGTCTGCAACCATTTCCGTACGCATAAGCATTTTCATGTTCCGGCGTAACCGCCCATCAATCACTCCCCGTCGAATCACGGAGCGAACTTGCCCCCGATCCGCAAAGCCAAGAATGTCGTCTGGCAAAAAGGTAGCTGCCGAGATAACTCCCCGTGTATCAGTGAGTAACGCAAGCCGGATGTGTGCTTCCTGCGTCAGTGCTGCACGATCACCAAGCCCTGTATGAGGTTCGTTAAATACAAGGACCGCATCAACCGTCTGGAATGGCGTGATATGGGTGTTGAACCATTGAAGATCTTTTATCCAGTGACTTTGTGCAGGAAGAAAACGTGCAGGACGCACCTCAGTGTGAATCCTATAGAGTCCAATGCATCCAATGATCAGCGCGCCCACACACAAACCGAGTGAAAGTCGATAGTGGGAGACAAGCCGCCGTATCCACTGCGTAAAGCCTCGCCATGGTGATACCTGTTTAGTGACAACACTGCGAGGAGGAAAAACCTGAAGTAATGCGGGCAGCACTGAAAACACAATCAGAAAGGAAAGACTGGCTCCTAAGGCTCCAAACAGTCCAAACTGCCACACTGGTCTGACTTGGCTCACGCACAAAGACAGCATCCCAAGTACAGTAGTCAACATAGCAATGCTCCCTGGTTGCCAGCCAATGGAGACAGCCACGGACGGAGCATCTTTGGTTCCGTGACGCTTCACCTCATCAGCCCAATAGGATACAAGATGCACCCCTGCAGAAATGGAAAGAACGAATGTTACAACTGGTACAAGCGTGACCAGCATGTTCATCGATGTCCCTGAAAAATAGATAAGGGCTTCAAGAGAGACTGAACACATGCCCGCCACTGCAATCACCATCACACCAAGCCGCAGACTGCCCAACGTGAGACACGCAACAAGCAGTGCAATGCACATGGCCAAGTTTGACCATGTTGCTGTGGTGCGTTGATTTTCAATGTCGATCGCAACCCCAATGACCGCATCACCAGTCAACCGAATCCTATCATGACTTTGGCCAGACAGTTCAACAGCGGCGTTATGGATCCATGTGTATGCTTCTTGTTTACTCGCATCATCAAGGGGAAAGAGTGTGACAACGCAGCATGTAGTCTGGTTATCTTGTCCAACCAATGCCCCGAGGAGCCTCTCCGTTGCATGACGTTCATCCACGTCAGCAACATCAATAATTTGATCCCGTAGTCGTGTGCCGGTGGTCACTGATGCAAACCATCGCGGGAGCAGGCCAGAGGCAGCCCGCGCCTGCCGCTCCTCCACTCTTTCCGCAAGTTTTTCAAGTGACGGATTATCAAGCGTACAGCCATTCCAGCTTATGAGAATAGTCTCATCCGGCCCAAAGTCCTGGAGGAAGTCTTGATAGGCCTGAGTGACAGGTGAGCGCTCTGGGAGCCATCCTAAAACACTATTGTCGCGGCTATCGTAGGCGTGATGTGACCCCCACCCAATAATTGGGAGCATACACAGAGTTACGAGCAGAATGTGTTTGGAATATCGAGAGAATACATGGCTGCCCATGAGAGTATCCACAAACATTTTCACGCAGGACGTTCACAAATGAATTGAAAGAGAGTACCCTGCTTGCCTTCAATCTTCCATCGCATAGGCGTTTCTTTCGTTGTCTGGAGAATCAATGTCGAATCGTCGCCGCTTGATATTTCCCATGTGGACGGGGGTTCGACTCGTTCCGTGGATCCAACGTCTTGCTAAGCATGGATTTCGAATTGCTCCGTCAAGAATTCCACGAGCTTTGTTTATTACGGTGTCGAGTGCCGTAGGAGAAGTATTAGCTTTCATGCAATGGTTTATTTGGGGTTTTGCTCTGAATCAATCCACCATTGAGTCTCACCCGATTATCATAGTGGGGCATTGGAGAAGTGGGACGACCCTTCTTCATGAACTACTTGCTTGTGATCAACGTCTTTGTGCACCAACAACAGCTCAGTGTGCCTGCCCGAGTCATTTCGTGTTATCGGAACAATTTGCCCATGACTGGCTTGGCGCACTTCTTCCAGAGCATCGACCAATGGATCAAATGCCCATGGGGTATCACAAGCCGCAGGAAGATGAACTAGCACTGTGTAATTTGGGTGTACCAAGCCCGTGGTGGGCCGTTGCATTTCCAAACGAACCAATACCAGACAGTGATTACAAGGAGCTTGAGAACGTCACCTCTCTATCTCGACAACAATGGATTCGTGCATGGACGACTTTTCTTAGGCATATCCAATACGAGCATCGAGGGCGTCTGCTTCTGAAAAATCCACTTCACTCGTATCGCATACCACTTATTACGGAAATATTTCCTGAAACGCACTTCGTTCATATTGTTCGTGATCCATATGAGTTAGTCCCATCCTGTCTTCACTTCTGGAAAACGATGTTCGATCAATATGGACTTCAACAGGCAACATGCGAACGACTTGAAGACGAAGTGTTTTCATCAATTCTGGCAATGCATCAACGACTCACCGACACATGGGACCAGCTTTCTTCAACGAGTCGTCTGCGGATTCGATACGACCACCTTGTACAGCATCCAATACGCACTCTGCGCAGATTGTATTCTCACTTTCAGTGGCCTGGAGTTGCGGATGCCTTACCAAAATGGGAGGCCTATCTCATAGGACAGCAAGACTATCAACCGAATAAACACACGCTCGATAATCGTCTTCGAGATCGCATCACAACACAACTTGCAGCAGTCATTCGTCAGTATGAGTATTCATCTACTGGTGATGCTTAAGTATTGTGGAAAAGGCTTCAGCACTTGATTTTTTACAATAAAATCCACACTCGGTTTGCAGGCGTGCTCCAGTCATCAGCCACGGGTGACACACATACGACACTAATCCAGGAGGCACAGAAACCCATGGTAAATGGAGGGTCCACCACAACCACGCGATAGACCTAAGAATGAAAGACGGCATCTGTATAGCAGGAATTCCCATAGTGCGAGCAAGTTGCGTTTGCGTAACAAAATCTTCAGGTGTCAGATTGAAGGGGCCTCGTCCGGCATGCATGAGAATTGCCATCGTGCCGCGAGCGACATCGTCAGCATGGATGAACTGCAGCGGAGTGTCGTTCCCACTAGGAAGCACAAGAAATGGTACCGTGAGAAAAATATCGAGCAAAAAATTCTTGGCCTGAGGACTGCATATGATTGCAGGTCGAGTCAGAGCAACTGCGATATTATCATGGTTTTTTGCAAATGACGCCACGTCTGATTCAACGACACCCTTATCCCGTGAATAGTAGTAATGTGTATTCGGGGAAATAGGCGTGTCTTCCGTATAGGCTGCCGGTGCGCTGGACCTTGCACCATACACAGTCCCGCTGCTGGCAACGAGAAGTTGCTTTGGTTGACATACCGACGCTGCAGTTAACACCGCTCGTGTTCCGTCAATATTTACTGATTGCATGTGCTTCTGGTGTCGGTTTGGTTGAACCGAATATGCAAGATGAATAATCGCATCAGGAGCGTAATCAATAATTGACTGTGTCGCCTGCTGCTCTCGTATATCACAGTGACAAAAAACATCCGGCTCAATTGGAAAATCTGTTCCGACGTCGAGGCCCAGAACATGGATATGTGGATGGTTCTGTCGGATTTCACGCAACACGGCCTGTCCGTACAGACCACCACAGCCCGTCAGTGCCACTCGCTTAATAATTGACATGCTACAGATCCTTTCGCCACTGCGC
>JBDOMS010000073.1:0-9632 GCA_039831735.1 Pirellulales bacterium | reverse complement strand
GTGCTCCTGTCGCGGCCATTTGTGCGCAATCGGGGATAGATCGGGGATTGGGTAAAAATAAATAAGCCAAAACCCATTATTTCCCGCGAAAATCAAGAGAAGAGCCGCGGGCCGATATGCCTGTTGTACACATCGACCCACGGCCAAAATGGAGTTGGACGTTCCACGTGTTGTAGCTCACACAAGTTCTTTGCGTGTGCTTATCAGCGTCCGTAATCTTTCTGCTAGTAATGCGGCGTCAAAAGGCTTTTTGAAAACCTCATTGACATGAGCCCGATCGACAGTGATCTGTGAACCATCATCTGGTAACAGAGCAATCACGATGGTCTCGGAGTACTCAGCATTTCTTCGAAGGTTTTGACAGATTTGTTGAGCATCGATGCGACCGATTGAATAGTCCACAACGATGCAATCAGGATGAAAACTTTCGGCTTGTATACCAGCCTCAAATCCACTTGCTGCAACTTGAATCTTAAAGTCTTTGTCAGCGGGCAACTGACGTTTCACATTGTCGATCAATACCTGATCTTGACCGACAAGAAGCACTTTTGCCATGGCCTCATCCTCAAGGTCTCCCAGAGGCATGCCATGTTCTTTGAGAAACTTGATCAGGTATTCGCGAGGGATGCGGCGATCCTGCGAACCCGGAATGCGGTAGCCCTTCAGCCGTCCTGAATCGAACCATTTACTTACAGTTCGCGGAGCGACTTTACAGATCTTGGCGACCTGTCCAGTGGTAAATACCTTCATCGCGTGGACTCCATATAAATCATTCGTAGCCGGAATTGTCCTGGCCAGCATCTGCATCCAAAAAGGATAAAGAAGAAACTAGCCCCCCATTTGACGCGGTTATATTCTCACAAGGACGACCGCGTCATCGCACCCTACGAGAAGTTGGCCGGACAGAAGGCGAGGAATGAGAGGCGACTCACAGGCAGCAAAGGTTTCCACCTTTGACTACTTGTGGCCGATACTCGCAGGATTCCCCCCCTGCTGCGTTCCCCTGTGAATGAAACAGTTGATTCTGAATCAAGCCACATGGTAAGACCAACATAGGTGTAGATCGAATGATCGTGTCGTGAGACTTGAGTCGTTCTTTGCGGAGACATCGATGACACCGCATATGTTGCTTCTCACGAACACACCGATTTTGGTTGCAACACATGTGGTTTTGTGACTTTAAGCCGCTTTCTGGCCATTTTTTTCCTCTGACTCGGTACCTGATTCGAAACGAACAGACACCCTTTTTGACACTCCAGATTCTTCCATGGTCACTCCATAAAGTGTTGTGCCAGCAGCCATCGTCTTTTTCGAATGCGTGACAACGATGAACTGGGTAGAAGAGAGAAAGTCTCGTAGCACCCCCACAAACCGATCAATGTTTGCCTCATCCAAGGCTGCGTCAACTTCATCAAGAACACAGAAAGGGCTGGGGCGTGAACGAAAAATAGCGAGAAGAAGAGCCACACATGTCATGGTTTTTTCACCACCGGAAAGAAGAGAAATGCTGCGAGGCTCTTTCCCTGGTGGGCGGGCATTGATCTCAACAGAGGTTTCCAGCAAGTCGAGTTCTGGGTCGAGGACAATGTCGGCCTGTCCTCCTCCAAAGACGCGTTCAAAAAGTTCTCGAAAGTGACCCCGTACAGTTTCGATGGTTTCTCCAAGGAGTCGGCGACTCTCATCATCGATACGAGTGATGAGTTGTTCAATGGCCTGCTTGCCATCGGTAACATCTTGGAGTTGGCTTTCAAGCGTCTGAAGGCGTTCTGTCAATTCATCTGCCTCAGCGAGTGCCTCCATATTGACCGTTGTCATTGATGAGAGCTTTTTGCGAAGTTGTTCAATACGCGTATCAAGTTCCTGTCGGTCGTCTGGAACTTCGATCGGAACTCCATCTGCATCCGTGGCTGCTTCGACAGGAGTTTGTGATGTGACTTCAATCTCATAATCATCACTAATTCGTTCAATAACACGATTTTTATGATGACGGGCTTCACCAGCTTCAAGATCGAGTTGATGGATGGCTTCCTGTGTTTTCGCGAGCTCCTCACGACCTTTCTTAATGGCTGCATCTTCGATGTGCACGGATGAAGCTATCGTGTTTCGGTCGTCGGTCATATTGGCAAGAACGTCTCGTGCACGTTCTGCGGAGACTGCGACCTCTGAGAAAGCAGATGTTGCTGCAAGTAAGGATAATTCAAGCTCATTGAGTTTTTGTTTTGCGTTCATGCGACGGCGCTCTGCGGCTTCAATATCCGCACGACGAATGGCTGCATCACCAACCATCGATTCAACCACGGCACGCGAAGTACTGATACGTTCTTCGCACGCCTGTCGTTCTTCCCGTAGTTGATGAATGGTAGCGGTTACCTCCGTGCGGCTTCGATCTAGTGAATCAAGTGCCGAGCGCGCCGATGTCACATCCTCCTGGGCTGTGTGTATGTGGCGATCGTGGCTTGCCAGAGTTGCGTTGGCCTCATCAAACATTTTCGCATGTTCAACAAGAAGATGTTCTGTATCTTTGAGTTTCTTTTCTGCTTCTACGAGTGCCTGCTCGGCTGTTTCGCCTTCTCGCCTCGACCTTCCGAGTTCAGCACGAGATGCTGCAATCTGTTCACCGCTTTGGTGTTTGCGAGAAGTGCCTTGTTGGATCTGTAGCTTTATTTCCGATAGCTCGCTTTGCAGATTCGAGATATTCGCTTCCTCATCGGAAACGGATCGTGAAAGTTCATGGTAGCGTTCGTCAAGTGATCGATACTCACTATGTCTTGAGACGAGGGCAAGATTATTTCCAAGGGATCCTACTTCATGCATGCCATCGGATGAGATTGCTGCTCCCTCTTGAGTTATAAAGAGGAGCCCCAGTGGTGCAGAAGCAGCTAATGCCGTGGCGTGATGAAGAGACTCAACAACCCAGACACGACCAAGCAGTTTGTGCCGAAGGCGCGATTGTACATGGTCTTCGTGAGAAACGTTTTCTGAGATAAGTTCATCGAGCCTCCCAACAACGCCTTCGTGTTCTGGTTCAAATGCCGGTGGATCTTGAAGGGAGTCGAGGGCAAGGAGGGACACCCTGCCGCCTGCTGACAGGGCTTCGCGAACATGATCGAACTCCGTCCAAAATGTTTGCCCAGAAATCAGAGGTTTGAATCCATCAACGACGAGGCACTGTGCATACAGACCAAGAGAAAAATCAACAAGAGACGCCCATGGTTCATCTGCAACCACGAGATCAGCGACAGCACCGATCAGTCCCGGTAACTTTTTATCACTCATCAGGATTTGCCGTGATGCGTCAGACAATCCCTCATGCCGGTCAATCAACTCTTCGATCAAGGCACGACGTTCAGCACATGCTTCTACTTTAGCTTTCCAGGAAGCAAGTGATTGCCAGGCAGCATCCAGTTTCTCGGATGTTTCTTGATGGCTTCGCTCTTGTTCTTCAAGTTCAGCACAGATTCGGTCAAAGCCTTGCTGCAAGGTTGAGAGATTCCCTTCCCAGGTTGATGTCATCTCCTGTGACTGTGCCACGTTTCCACGTGCAGTTTCGATCTGGGAGTGCCATTCGGACATTGCTTGCTCAGTACCCTCAAGTCGGGCTTTCTCCTGATCACGATGTGTTTGTAGACTGATTCGTGCATGCTGGAGTTCTGTAAGACTATCCGCCTTAGCATCCAGTTGCCGACGCATAGTACTCGCGTTTTCTTGTGTGCCTGCTTCCGCATGTTCCTGCTCTTGCTGAAGTGCATTAATACGTTCAGCTTCGGTGAGATGCTGTTTGAGTTCTTTCTGTGCCGTAGTGATTTTTTCGTCAAGCGTGCGCGTATCAATCTTTGCTTGATGGAGTTCTGTGTCTGTGCGGTCAAGTTCCTTCGTCAGTTCCACATGTCGGGACTGCAAGAGAGTCACTTTTGTTTCTGCTGCTGCGACGAGTTCACATTCGTGGGTGGTAGACTCTCGCTGTCTTTCGAGGAGGGGGAGGAGCTTGCGTTCATCGGCAGAGAGTGTTTCAAGACGCGACGTTGCGGATGCGATGCAGCGTTCCGCATCGGTATGACGTGCTCTCGCTTCCTGGACAGCATTTGAGATGTGGTCGAGTTTTTCATCCACAGAACACAGGTCCTGCCGAGCGGCACTGATGCGAAAGTGCCTAAGTGTGTCAGTCATAGTTCGCCAGCGAATTGCCCGTTTGGCCTGCTGGGTGACAGTGTGCAGACGACTTGAAACCTCGCCAACGATGTCTGCAAGTCGCTGTCGGTTTTGCTCAGTCCGCTCGAGACGTCTGAGGGCTTCAGCGCGACGTGCACGGAATCGCGTGATCCCTGCAGCTTCCTCGAAGACAATCCGACGATCGCGACCCGAGGCTACGAGTAGCGCATCGACGCGTCCTTGTTCAATCACACTATAAGCTTCTGTGGCAGCTCCTGTGCCAGAAAACAATTCACGAATGTCGCGTAGCCGTGAAGTATCGCCGTTGACGAGATATTCACTTTCCCCGCTTCTGTAAACGCGTCGAGCAATCTGAACTTCATCAGACTCTACAGGAAGTTCCCGATTCGTGTTATCAAAAATGAGAGACACTTCTGCAACATTGAGTGACTTTCGAGTTGCTGATCCTGCAAAGATGACGTCGGTGCTATTTTTTCCACGAAGGCTCCGCATGGATTGTTCGCCGAGCACCCACTTGATTGCATCGACAACGTTTGATTTACCAGAACCATTCGGTCCAACAACGACCGTGATGCCGTCTGGAAATTCAAAACGAGTCCGATCGGCAAAACTCTTAAACCCGACCAGATCAAGAGCCTTCAGCCTTGTCATGACGACTCGTCGGTACTCGACTCCCCAGAGAAGGCTGCTTCAACCGATTCCATGGCTGGAATACTGCGGTTTCGAATAGATATTTCCTCATGAATCGATCCTCGTCCATCATTGTTTTTAGGGAGAGAATCAAATGCCAAACGGGAGTTGAGTGCTCTTTGCGCAGTTGCTTGTTGGAGGAATTGGATGATGTCAGGATATGTTGCATCGAGCGTAGCAAGTGCACGAAGTACGGATTCTGCTTCTGCTTTTGTTTCAATAACTCGATCTGGCACATCGACGTCAAAACGACTGCACGTTGCTGTTGATCCCTCGACGACAACAACGATGGCTGGTCCTGCTTCAACACGCATGCCATCAGCGAGAGGATGTTCGGTTCCGAAGAGAACAATTTCTGGATGATGAGATCGAGTGGCGTGAATGAGGGTTGGACCCTCCACATTGAGGACATGAAAACCACACGAAGAGCCAAGTTGTTCACCTCTTACAAGAGGAATAGGCGAGTCCATCGTCCACAGTGCTCGAAACGCTCCATAACGAGTTTCAGCACTTGAACTCGAAAGGAGTGATTGAAGCGCATCGATACCATTTGCATCATCGATGACAGTCAAGGCTGCCAAGGCTGCAGGTCGTGCACTTCGAAGATTCCGTGCCGCTGATGCCAAATGAGACGCCGCAACGGACTCTCCGAGATATGCAAGTGCTTCTGCAGAGGCGAAACGAACTTCTGCATCTTTTGATTCCAATCCCTCCCTCAGTATGGAGATGCCTTGCTTCCCAATAGCCTCAAGTCTCAGGGCCGCCGTTGGGGCAGTCACTGGGTCGGAGAGTTGGCGGCGAAGCAGATCCAGTCTGGCATGACGTCCACTATGTGGTTCAACAACAGCGACGGCACCAATAACTTGAATGTATCGCGGCAAATTATGGCGATATTCAGTCGGGACCTCCAATTCAATAAAGCGGTCTGTTTTTGGTGTTGCGACACCTTTTTTTGAACTATGAATGATGGTATGGAATCGACCGTTGATCGCATCTCCCAAACGCTTTGAAAGACTTACGGAGCGATGTTCTGGCTGGAGTATCAGCCCAATTGATCGTGAGGATAGTGAAACACCGCCACCAGGTATGATGGCTCGAATCTTTGATTTCGAGTCAAGGGTTCCACTTGATACGGGATCAACAAGAAGTGGTCCTTCAACCATGCCAAGTGTGTGACCATCCCGAAGGCGACTACCAATGATTGCCATCTCGGCGAGTCGGGTTTCCATGAGCCATCCATCAGCCAGGCTCGTCGTGTCACAGTCTGCAGGCACTTCGACAGCGACATCAAAACGATCACCTTTCTGAACACCAGGCGGGAGATAGCCATGCACCCACGTGAGTGATGTTGTTGGAGATGCAAGCAGGCTATTCGGGCGGATTACGCCTCGTGCCTGCATGTCTGAAAGTAAGGCTTGTCGACGAGCATTCGGGGGAGGATCACTACCGGTTCCAGTAAGACCAGTAACAAGAGCAGCTCTTTCGATACGCTGAGAGTTCATTCCCCAGGGGATAACATAGTCACCCACAAGACGTGTTTCAGCTTCGATGTTGAGGAGCGCTTCGACTTCTGGGCTTTGGTTACGAATAGCTGGGCCAGCGCAGCCGACAACGACTACGGTCGCCCCAATGAGCATCCATGAGAGGTTGCTGAAAGAAACGATTTGTTCTTTGCGAATAACTTCAGCCATGGGCCTATTCGTTTTGGGAATCGTGGTTGGAAACCGATGAAGCACGAGGGAGAGTAGGAGTCTGAGAACAAGGGGTCAAGGGTGCTTCTTTTTCCAAAAAAAATGTGTTTTTACCGACAAATCCTCTTGGCTGATCCAAAGGCTCCTGCTAGGGTGCCTCCCAATCAGGGACTATTTTTCGTGCGAATTTCAGTACGAACAACCAACGAATCGTTGCGACTCTTTTGTGGAGCTTAGCTGAAGTGACACTTGAAACCACAACCGACAGCCGTGTCCACATCCGATGGATGATTCGTCGAGATATGGCAGAAGTACTTGCCATTGAAGAGCAGAGCTTTGAGTTTCCTTGGAGTGATGAGGACTTTACTCGATGCCTTCGGCAACGAAATTGCATCGGAATGGTGGCCGAGATAGCAGATTCTGTTGTGGCGTTTATGGTGTATGAATTACATCGAGGACGGTTGCACGTGCTGAATTTCTCTGTTGCCCGTTCTCATCGAAGATTGGGTATCGGTGCAATGATGATCAAGAAACTTATTGCGAAGTTGACTCCAGAGCGACGCCAACAGATCGTTCTCGAGGTTCGTGAAACAAATCTGCCTGCACAGCTGTTTTTTAGATCCATGGGTTTCCTTGCCACATCAGTGCTCAAGGATTTTTATGATGACACAACAGAAGATGCATATTTCATGCAGTACACCTGTCAGGATGCTTCGGAAATGATGCCACGCCGGCTGGCAGGCTAATGAATCGCATGTGTTCTCTTAATGCAGACAGTCGTTGCTGAAGATTCGTGATGGCCTCAGTGGGGCAGCAACCTTTCGCAAAAAGCGTGAGTATAGGTGATCCCTTGCGTATCGTTTGATCCACGATGGGGATATCCGCTAAGGCAGGATATCCACCATCCACGGTACTCCATCGTTCTTGGTAGTTTTTCCATATCGCGTGAATGCGCTTATCAACGAGAAATGACGACGTTGTGTACAGTACAGTTTTGATCCAGTTTTGGTGGTGAGGGGAGCCTCCTTGCATTCGAGCAAGCCGTGGGTCCTTTCTGCATGCGTCGAGGTGTTGACCAACGATAGACTGTTGCGTTGTGCGTTCGTGTAATTCCATCGATGCAGTAAACCGAGGATTCACCTCAATCATCCATGGCTCACCGTTTTGATCGACAACAAAGTCAGCCCCAACAGCTCCGAGGAGGCCACATTGTTGAGCTAATAGAGCACCACATTTTTGTGTGATTTGTCGAAGCTTCGGCGGGACGTCATCCTCTTGAAGTGTGAGTGAACCATGATAGGCAAAAGGGAAATGGCTGTTCTGGCTGTATCCGAGTAACTGCTGAGAGATACCAAGTATGTTCGCTTGACCATGATGCATAATAAACGATGCAGCGTAAGGTGTTCCGAAGATTCGTTTCTGCCAAAAGGTTGAGCTATTTGATGGCGTGTGAGCATTCCAGGACGTGACATGTCGTCCACCAGTACTATTGCGTTGCTTGGCTAAGAAGGAGCCATCCAGAGGCAATCCTTCTGGGCTATGATGGCTATCTGGAAATCGCACATGTGCATCACGCATTATTATAGCGAGATTAAAAGGGTCTCGAATGGCCTGAATGATTGTCCCGGAATTACCAGCGAGGCGATGGTATTCCTGAAGTCTATCGATGATGGCTGGATAATTCTCAAGTCCTCCCGTGTAGCAAAACTCAGTAGACGGTAATTCCTTGGCGATGCCAAGAAATGCATGTGGGTAATCATCTGAATGCACTTTGGATGTGCTCGCTGCAACCATGCGCAGATCTTCATCACAAAAAAGGTCTGCAGTGTGTACATTCCTTCCAATACGTGCGGCTGACTGAGCAACTGATCGCGTGCTTGCACCAACGACGAGTAAGGATTCCTGGCAGACTAGTCTTTGCGTGTCTTGATAGGACATAATGGAATGGTATCCTGAAGCCCACGGAAATAGAACTTTACCGCACAAGGAGCAAGTATATGTCAATGTTCATTGGAGAAGCGCTGGCCGGTGATGGAAATGAAATCGCTCATATTGATCTTCTTATTGGAAGTAAAGATGGCCCTGTCGGTGAGGCATTTGCAAACGCATTAGCAAGACAAAGTGAAGGTCACTCCAATTTACTTGCCGTGTTGGCACCGAATGTTGCTGTGAAACCCTCAACAGTGATGATTACAAAAGTCACCATCAAGGGAGCAAAACAAGCCGTTCAGATGTTTGGCCCAGCGCAAGCAGCAGTGGCAAAAGCAGTTGCTGATAGTGTTGCTGCAGGAGTGATTCCAAAAAGTGACACAGAAAATCTTGTGATTGTTTGTGGAGTGTTTATTCATTGGCTTGCCGAAGATGATAAGAAGATTTACGAGTACAACTATCAGGCAACAATGGAAGCTATTGCAAATGCAATGACAGGAAAGCCAACAGCAGATGAGATGATCGCTGAAAAGGATAAAGCTGCTCATCCTTTTCGTGGGTTCTAGTGGTATGTGATATGCTCACAGATCTTTCATGGATCTGTGAGCATTATCTCTCCGCAGGTGATGTTTGTGGGTCTACCGTGTCTTGCAGGTGAGGGTCGCGCGTCCTTCTCAAAGTGCTATGGCTAGAAAGATTCTCCTCCAACTTGATGTTGATCAGCAGTCGTGCACGTTTGACGCTATTGTTGCGGTTGATGCGGGGGTTGATGTGTTGTTGCGGCATGCAGCCGTAACGACAGATACTGTAGTGCCCCTCGTGCACGGCGCAATGTTCACTCGTGGAGGAGCAGACCTTGCTGCAACGGCAGTATTTCTAGGTGGTTCAGATGTTGTCGCTGTCGAGGGCATTGCAGAACAGGTGGCGTCTACATTTTTTGGTCCAATGCGGGTGAGTGTGATGTCTGATCCAGCCGGCGCGAATACCACAGCAGCAGCAGCGGTCGTAGCGGCCGCTCGCCATCTGTCGCTGAATGATCCTGCCTCTGCTCGAGGCCTTCGAGCAGTTGTGCTTGGTGGAACTGGGCCAGTTGGGCAGCGAGTGGTTCGCCTGTTGGCTGGTAAGGGTCTTCACGTAACGGTTGTTTCTCGC
>JBDOMS010000510.1:0-2233 GCA_039831735.1 Pirellulales bacterium | reverse complement strand
GTAAGCGCTTGCCCTTCTTCACTGAGAAGGGAGATTTACTTGAGACTCCTTGGAAGAGGTGTGGTTTGTGTTTATCAGGATGCAATGCAGGTAATGCTGAGAATGGTATTGCCGATGACAAAGATGGTTTCTTAACCGGTGAAGAAGTATTGGATTTAGATTTTGAGGGCACGGCTCTTGTTGTTCTATCGGCGTGTGGCACTGGGAGAGGCCAAATTCAATGTGGCGACGGTGTGGCCGGCCTTCGGCAGGCTTTTTTACTATCAGGGGCAAGTTCTGTTGTTGCGAGTCTCTGGGGCGTAGCAGATGATTCAACCGCTGTTTTCATGGCAAACTTTTATGAAACTCTTAATCGAGAGACCACGCCTGCCGAAGCACTAGCCAGAACTCAGCGAGAATCGATTGCAAACTTGCGCGAAAAAAAGGGTCAAGCGCACCCTGCGGCATGGGCGGCCTTCGGAATAACCGGTAGAAATGTTGCCGTTTACCCCTGATTCTTCACTTTTTTAAAAAATTTCTTTTTTTAAAAAAAATTCCTGCCTGTTGGCTGTTTACCTAAGTGCCAGCAAATTTTGTTGGCGTTTGGAGTTCGATCAGCCAACGCAATGAGGAATCTAAATGAGGGAAGAAAATGAATTTCACATCGATATTTATCGATTTGCAAAATGTCTTGAGGATCTTGGGTATGAGATATCTTGGCCCGAATCGAATGGGCAAAGAGTTCAGGGAAATCATCAGTATCAGGGACCAATCCAATTCGTCGTTTTGGGCAACCTGCTTTGTGTCCACGGACAGCGGCAAATACAAAACTTCTCTGATGATCTTTCTGAAGGACTTTTTAATGTTCTCAACACGCTAAATGGGGCCTGCAAACTCGCGCGTTTTAGTGTGAGAAAAGAGGCAGATGGTGCTGGCACGCTGCGAATCAATATTCGAGCAAGCATACCAACTGCTTTAGCAGATCAAGAATTAAAGGAATGTTATGCGCTCTGGTGTCAAGAATTGGCGTGGTGCGACAGAGATGTTCCAGGATTTTTAGAAAAGCATTGTGCTCAAACTGAAGTACATGCGTGATTTATTTGAAAGTTCCAATTTTTAACAAGGAGTTGGGATGAATAAGCAAGATTCGGATGTTATTGAGTTGATTGATGTGGCAACACATCTTGGCTACTTCGGTTACAGCGTTACTGCTTCGAAAGATGCAAATGACTGGTACCGAGCACATAGCACGGATACGTGGACATTTGACTACACAAAGTGGCGTAATTTCGTTTGTTTCCGGTCTTATTTGAAGATTTCGAAGGTAGACGAAACCACTTTCAAAAAGAATCTTTGTGCAGTGAATGATGCACAGGAAGGTGCGGGCATCTCGCAGTTTCATCTGCAGGAAATAAATGAGACAGAAATTCATGCGTATTCATGGGCGTTGCTACCGGGGTCTTATGACCGCAAAACATTTGGTGCCAACCTGATGCTTTGGACGCGAGACATGGATCGGCTTGGAATCTTTATCGAACATGCATTGGCAGCATGAGCGTGGGTATTGCAGAAGAGAGTTTTAGTAACAGTTTTCACAAGATTAGGAGAAAGATAATGGAAGAAGTGTTTTCATGCCTCGCGTTTGTTTACCTAATGATTGCTGGATATTTCACAATCTGTTTTGAGTGGGCCTTTTTTGCTCACGGTGGCCTCTTGGAGTGGGCTATTTGTGGCAGTTGGCTTGCACCAATCTTGGGGCTTCTTTGGCCATTCACAATTAATGTGTTTTGTTAGACCGAAACGCCCAAATGGGCGTCTAGCAGTAAGACTGCTACTGATGAGGTCGGGGGCTGGTGAGAAACAAAAGTTTCGTTTTCAAAGTTTGAGTGGCTTTTGAAACTTTTTCTTGAGGTGTGTCATATGAGAATAGTTGGTCTGCAACATTACGAGGCAGTAGACGCCTACAGCGCTGGAGTATTGCGAACTAATGCACAAGTTTTTATTGAGCGAGTCAGTTCAGGAACAAAGCGTCGAGGTGAAAATAGTTGGTCGTATCGTGTCTATTGTGGTTCGTATCACATCGGCTATCTGCCAGATTTTATTGGTCGATTACTTTCAATGTCCGATAACCAGAAATGGCATCAGGCTCAGATTTGTGACGTCCGACAAAAGAAGAGCAGGGCAACAGGCCGTTCTTTCTTGGAAGTTGATACGTGTTTCCAAACAGGACTGACTAAAGCACCTGATGGGTATA
>JBDOMS010000670.1:0-9658 GCA_039831735.1 Pirellulales bacterium | reverse complement strand
GATGCGGCAGGGGTCCCGATTTTGGCTGGCAGCACAAAACCTGTCACAAGTGTTGAGGATGCTCGTTCCATTGCGAATTCACTAGGGTGGCCAATCATTCTCAAGGCTGCTCACGGTGGCGGAGGCCGCGGTATGCGTGTAGTCCATCATGAGGATGAACTTGCTGCAGCCTTGGAAACCGCACAGCGTGAAAGCCAGACTGCTTTCGGTTCAAGCTCTGTTTTCATAGAGAAGTTTATTGAACGTGCTCGACACATCGAAGTTCAACTTCTTGGGGACGTGCACGGGAATCTGGTACATCTTTTTGAGAGAGACTGCTCGGTTCAACGACGGCATCAGAAGGTTGTCGAAGTTGCCCCAGCTCCAAACCTATCTCCCAAAATCCGAGATGAGATTTGTCAGGCTGCTCTTGCGATTGGAAAAACAGCTCGATATGAGAATGCAGGCACCGTCGAATTTCTTGTCGATGCAGACACTGGAAAGTTTTTCTTTATTGAAGTCAATCCCCGAATACAGGTTGAGCACACTGTTACTGAGGAAATTACAGGCGTTGACATTGTTCGCCGACAAATATTGATCGCAGAAGGATGGAAACTTTCTGACCCACAGATAAATCTTCCAGATCAGACTGCTATTCGCTCCATGGGAACCGCCATTCAATGTCGCGTAACGACAGAGGATCCAGAAAATCGTTTTCTTCCTGATTATGGTCGAATGACCGCCTATCGTTCCGGAGGTGGTCTTGGGATTCGTCTTGATGCAGGGAATGCATTTTCTGGAGCTGTGGTTACGCCCTACTTTGACTCTCTTCTCGTCAAAGTCACTGCCCGTGGGCTCACACTTGATGAATCTGCCGGCCATATCGAACGTTGCCTTCAGGAGTTTCGTGTTCGAGGAGTCAAAACAAATATTCCTTTCCTCATCAACCTTGTGACACATCCTGACTTTCTAGCAGGAAAGTGCACAACGAGATTCATTGATGAAACTGCATCCCTTTTTGAGTTACCCGTTCGTCGAGACAGGGCAACGAAACTACTCGAATACATGGGAGATGTCATCGTCAATGGAAATCCATTAGTACAAGGACGGCCGACAGCTGTTCGGCGGGAACCCGCTCTGATCCCACTATTTGATCAAGCTGCCCCTCCCCCAACTGGCACCCGCACAAAGCTTCAGGAGCTCGGACCAGAGAAATTTGCAGCGTGGGTACGCGGCCAAAAGCAGCTCATGCTTACTGACACAACAATGCGAGATGCACATCAATCTCTCCTTGCCACACGCATGCGAACCTATGACATGCTCGCGGTTGCTGATGCATATGCTCAGCTAGCCAGTGGACTCTTTTCATTAGAAATGTGGGGTGGGGCAACCTTCGACACATCAATGCGTTTCCTTAAGGAGTGCCCTTGGGATCGACTAAGCCAACTTCGTGAAAGAATACCAGGCATTCTTTTTCAGATGCTTCTTCGGGCCAGCAATGCTGTTGGCTATACAAATTACCCTGACAACATCGTCCAAGCATTTGTAAAAGAATCCGCTGACGCCGGCATTGATGTCTTTCGCGTGTTTGACCCACTCAATTGGGTACCAAACATGACTGTTGCGATGGACGCTATTATACAAAGTAATGCGATCTGTGAGGCAACCATCTGTTACACAGGAGACGTGCTCGACCCTCGTCGAACAAAGTATTCCTTGAAATACTATGTCGATCTTGCCAAAGACCTCGAGAAGCGTGGCGCACACATGCTGGCCATCAAAGACATGGCAGGTTTATGTAAACCTTTTGCTGCAGCGACACTTGTGAAGGCTTTGCATGATGAGATTGGAATTCCAATCCATTTCCACACTCACGACACCTCGGGGGCTTCTCTTGCAAGTGCCCTTCAGGCTGGACAAAATGGAGCGAGTGTTGTTGATGCAGCCATGGCTCCTTTTGCTGGCCTGACAAGCCAGCCCAATCTGAATGCTTTGGTAGAGGCTGTTCGTCATACTTCCCTTGATACAGGACTTGATCCAGAGCCTCTCAGACAATTGACCCATTATTGGTCAGCGGTACGAGATCACTACACCGCCTTTGAATGCAGCATGAAAGCTCCTGATGCAGACCTTTATCTTCATGAGATGCCAGGTGGCCAATTCACAAATCTCTTGGAACAGGCAAAAGCGCTTGGTCTTGGTGATCAATGGGATGATGTGTGTCGTGCCTATGCAGACGTGAATACACTCGTTGGTGATATTGTGAAGGTTACTCCAACCAGTAAAGCTGTCGGTGACCTTGCCCTCCTTCTTGTAACAAATGGCATGCAGGCTTCTGATCTTCTATCCGATTCACGTGAGTTATCCTTCCCCGAGTCTGTCATCGATCTGCTCGCTGGTCGAATGGGTCAACCTCCAGGTGGTTTTCCTAAAAAGGTGATTGAACGAGTTGTCCGATCTGGAGATGTCCTCACAACACGTCCTGGTGAGTCGATGCCTCCTGCTGATTTTTCATCTGCGACAAAGCAAGTGAGTGACATCCTCGGGCGAAAGGCCACTACAAAAGAAGTTCTTTCATGGTTACTCTACCCACGTGTCTTTCAGGACTACGCGTCGTTTGTATCGAAACACGGCGATGTAAGTGTTCTTCCTACGCCAGCTTTTCTTGAAGGCCCCAAGCCGGGTGAAGAATTAGCAATCAGTATTGAAACGGGCAAAACATTACTTGTCAGACTGCTCACGGTTGGGGAGCCTCATTCCGATGGAACAAGAACCGTATTTTTCGAACTCAATGGCCAGCCGCGCAGTGTGACAATTACGGATCGAACACTTGAAGCTCAAGTACAACGCCGGCCAAAAGCGGATACCGGTGACCCTCAACAAGTCGGAGCTCCGATGCCAGGCCTCGTGGTCACTGTTGCTGTTCATACAGGTGATAAAGTGACAAAGGGACAGAAGTTGCTAAGCCTTGAGGCTATGAAAATGGAAACAACTGTTTATGCAGAGAAAGACGGCACGATTGGAGATGTACTCGTCTCTCCAGGGACTCCTGTTGAGGCTCAAGAACTGCTTCTTCGTTACCAGGAATAAATTATTTTATGAGTTCCTTAAACACTTTCTTCACCTTCTGCACCTTTGGTGCTGCGTAGGCCTGACAATACGGTTGCGAAGGATTGTTGGAAAAATAATCCTGATGGTAGTCTTCAGCTGGGTAAAATGTGCTTGCTTGAGTAACCTCCGTCACAATACGACCTGGAAAAACCTTTGCTGCATTGAGCTTTACAATGACTTTTTGAGCTGTCTCTTTCTGCTCATCATTGTGATAGAAAATTCCTGAACGGTACTGAGTGCCAAAGTCTGGCCCCTGCCTGTTGAGTGTTGTTGGATCGTGCGTGGCAAAAAAGACCTCTAACAGCTTTTCAAATGGCACCACATCCGGGTCATATTCTATTTCGACTGCTTCTGCATGACCTGTCAGCCCCGTACATACATCTTTGTAGGTCGGATTTGGAACAGAACCTCCAATATAACCACTCGTAACCTTTCCTACTCCAGCTATCTCTTGATAGACAGCTTCCGTGCACCAGAAACAACCACCTGCAAACGTTGCTTTCATCGTTTTACCTGAATCATTTTTCTTTTCTATTTCAGCCGCATGTCCACTCATCATCAAACCAAACCCTACAAGACAGTATCCGATACATGACAAGATTAGATTTTTCATCTTATTTTTTCCTCCTCGTATTATCTCCACATTGTAGTATAGGAATATTTTCTGGACTCATTACGAATCGAAGTGGTTTTTCGGCCCATTCCCGGGCATATGCAACTCCTATCCTGGGAGTTCGCTGTACGTTTCTTCGTGGAATAATAACGCCGTTCGATTCAATCCAAAGACGACTTTTTCTTTCAACAGCTTTTCCATTCAGAAGGTTATTGATTCGAAGTGCTTTCGTTAGTCTCCCAGGCCCTTCCTGTTCTCCTGCACCACGAATCAATACTGCTGCAGGAACGCCTTCACTACCTGTCACAACATTTAGCATCCAATGCATGCCATAGCAGAGGTAGACGTACCAATAACCTGCTGGCCCAAACATGACAGCGTTTCGTTTTGTCATACCTTTCGAGCCATGGCAAGCAAGGTCATGAACACCAAGGTAGGCCTCGGTTTCAAAAATAACATGTCGCGTTTCTCGACCTTGGCGAGTACATATGACAAGCGATGTACCAAGCAGATCAATTGCAACCTCATCTGCGGGACGACAGAAGAAACTTTTTTTCAGGCAAGCCTTCTTTTGTTTCATCGATTCTCAAATAGAGTAGCTGATTTGTTGCATGCTCCACACAATGACATCTCGCTCGCCCCTCCTTACACGGCACGAACCAGCCTGTTGAAAAACATCGATCATCTGCTCATCCCATCAAACAAAACCAAGTCTTTCACCGATATGACACGGTGACTTATGCAAGTTGGAGTCTGTCCCGTAAGATGCCGTCGTAGAACATCGTACACTCTCTTTTCACAGGTTATCATGGAAGCAGGCATTGTTGGACTCCCAAACGTTGGAAAAAGCACTCTCTTCAACGCACTTACTCAATCGAAGGCGGCTCAGAGTGAGAATTATCCCTTTTGCACCATCGAGCCAAACGAGGGAATGGTAAGCGTCCCGGATGCTCGACTTGACCAAATAACACAATACATTTCAACAGAAAAAGTCATCCCAGCTGCCCTGAAACTAGTTGACATCGCTGGCATTGTAAAAGGGGCCAGCGAAGGACAAGGCCTTGGAAATAAATTCCTTTCTCACATCCGGGAAGTGGATGCCATCGTACAGGTCATTCGTTGTTTTGAAGATCCTGATGTCATCCATGTCTCCGGCAAGGTTGATCCTGTTGCAGATATGCAAACTATTGAACTTGAGCTCATACTCGCCGATCTTCAACACCTCGAGAACCTCCTCCCAAAGGCGGAGCGAGCGGCCAAAAGTACAGACAAGGAGGCAAAGTTGAAGGTCGCTGTCATGCGATCATGCCTCCAACATCTCGAAAAAGAAAAACCTCTTCGAACACTTTCTCTTGATGACGTCGAGCACCAGAGAGCAAAAGAACTTTGCCTCCTTTCATCAAAACCAATCTTGTACGTTGCAAATGTTGATGAGTCAGATCTGGTTGAAGCAGGACAGCTTGTTGAAGATGTCAAGCATGCAGCAACGGGGAGTGGCGCAGATGTTGTACCAGTATGCGCAAAGCTCGAAGCCGAAATTGCTGAACTCGATGAATCCGACCGACAAGAAATGCTTTCTGACGTGGGCCTTAAGGAACCGGCTTTAGCCGTGCTGGCTCGCGCAGCCTACAACACGCTTGGACTTCAAAGTTACTTTACAGCCGGTGAGAAAGAGGTACGAGCTTGGACAATTCCCGTTGGCAGTATTGCCCCAGAAGCAGCAGGCGTCATCCATACTGATTTTGAAAAAGGATTTATCCGTGCTGAAATATATTCACTTGAAGATCTCAAGGAATTCCGCAGTGAAAAAGATATTCGTGCTCATGGGAGAATGCGTGTTGAAGGCAAAGACTACGTTATCCAAGATGGTGACATCTGCCACTTTCTCATTAATCGCTAACACACACGTTTTGACATCATGATGTGGATGTCGTCTCAGGAAGGCTATACGGCAACCATCCCTCTTGCTCCTGTTCAACATTCGAGGAAATCATGTCCTGAGCAAATTCTTCAACTTCTTCCTGACGTGCACTTGTACCGAAAAATGAGTACATCACTGGTACAAGGATAAGAACAATAACGGTTGTCGCCCCTAGGCCAAATGCAAGTGACGTGGCCATTGGAACAAGAAACTGGGCCTGAAAACTCGTTTCAAAAAGGAGCGGCAGCAAGCCCCCAATCGTTGTAATACTGGTGAGAAGCACCGGCCGAAAGCGTAAGCATCCTGACTCGCGAAGCGCCTTTCTGAGAGGATGCCCTGCTCGCACACGGTGATTAATAAAATCAATCAGCACAATTGAATCGTTGACAACAACACCCGCAAGCGCAACAAGGCCAAACATACTAAAGAGAGTGAGTGGCATCCCCAACATGGCATGGCCGAACACCGCTCCCGCACAGCCAAAGGGAATGATCGCAATGATGAGCAATGGCTGGAGGTATGACTTAAATTCCATTGTCAACAAAACAAACATTGCAAAAAGAGCCACAATAAAACCAGTCCCAAGGCTTCGAAGTGATTCTCGAGTCTGTTCCTGTTCACCTTCCCATCGGACACGAACAGCTGGAAATTCTTCAAGAAGATCTGGCATCAGTCGTCGCTCCATATCCCCGGTCACTTGCGAGCTTGTCAGTGAACTTCTAGTGATATCAATGTCAGCCATCACCGTAATCGATCGCTTCTGACTTAGACGATTGATCTCGGAGTATCCTCGCTGGATGGAAATTTCAGCCAATTCTGTTACTGGACGCTTGATGCCATCAGGACCCTCTACACGCACATCATCGAGCGTCGCAAAGTTTCGCCTTTCCTCTCGCGGATAGCGAACCATGAGTTTGACTTCATGTCGACCACGCTGAAGACGCATGACTTCCTCTCCGTAATAGCTTGCTCGAATCGTTGCAGCCAGATCAGCCAGAGACACGCCCATGGCTTCGGCCCGGGGCTTGACTCGAATACGGTACTCCCACTTTCCAGGACGAGAGTCATCGTCAATATCAATCACTCCTGAGTATTGAGAGAGCCACTCCTTACACTGCTCAACAGCTGCCTCCAATTGCTGTACAGAATCAGGATCAGAGGGAGCAAGTAGCTTAAACTCTATGGCTTTCCCTCCTGGTCCAATGTTTTCCGTTCCAAATAAAAGGCTTTCTGTACCCGGAAACTTTCCCGCCAATTCTCTCCACATACTGATAAATTCTTCACTCGTCACATCTCGTTGTTCTCCATCCACGAGTTCCAGGCTCACTGCACCAACATGACTTCCACTTGCCCTCGCATCTGGGCCAACCTCCCCAGGAGAGGTTATTTGCCCAACTGCACGATGCACAATCTCCACAAGAGGTTTTCCTGACGAGGAAAGTCGTCGAGCTGTCTCATACGCAGCTTCTTCGAGTCGAGCTGTTGCTTCCTCTGTGACGCTTGCTGGTGTTCCATCCGGATAGAGAATCTTTGCCTTGAGACGATTCGCATCAATTTTTGGAAAGAGTGAAAAGGGAGTGACACCACTCCGAACAATACCCACGGAGATCAATAACACACCAACAGCTGTCGCCAGTGTACTCCAGCGATAGTCAATCGCTTTATCAAGCAGCGGCGTATAGACCACACGGACAAACCACTTCAGGCTCTGATCACATCCGAGCTGTACTCCACGGAGAAGTGATAGCAGGAAACGAAACGGCCAAAGTACAAAACCCAAGATATCGAAAATGAGATTTTTTTCGTGTGCAAGATGCCCCGGAAGGATAAGCAGTGATTCCCCCAATGACATCAGAAGCGCTGTGATAAACGCAAATGGCATCACAGCAATGAATTTTCCCATGACACCAGAAACAAAACATAACGGCAAAAATGTAATGACTGTCGTCAGCACACTAGAGATCACGCTAGGAACAACTTCCACGGTGCCATCAATAGCGGCTGCAACGAGGCTTTTGCCCAACCTCCTATGTCTCTCGATATTATCACTCACAACAACAGCATCATCTACCACGATGCCAATCGCCATAAGAAAAGCAAACATCGAAAGCATGTTCAATGTCTGATCCGTAAGGTACATCATGGCACCGGAGCCAAGCATGCAAAAAGGAATTCCAAGCGCAACCCAAAAAGCAATTTTGAGGTTAAGAAAAATAGATAAAATGACAAATACAATAGCCAATCCTGTGAGACCGTTTCCCACAAGCATTTCAAGACGATCTTGAACATCGACCGACTGGTCGGCCCATGTTACTAATTCGTAGCCATCTGGAAGATGTGTCGCTGCAACGTATTCACGCACGACCTTGGCCATCGCAAGCAAATCTTCTCCGGAACTACGATCAATTGAAATGACCATTCCGTCTCGACCATTGATTTGATTCGACGCAGCAATATCAGCAAAACCATCTCGTACCCTGCCAAGATCACCTACCGTGAGAACGAGACCGTCCGGCAACGTCACAAGCGGCAATCGGGCGATCTCTTCACCGACGTATCGCTTATTCTTTCCACGCAGCAGTATTTCTCCACTCTCACTGCGTATCGTCCCACCTGGAAGTTCAAGATTTTCACGTCGAACGATCGCTGCAACTTTCTGTAATGAGAGACCATACTTTCGTAATGTTTCCTCTGAAATTTCAATGTCGATCTCATATTCTTTCGCCCCAAGAAGATTTGCTGCTGATACAGCCGGTAACGAAAGGAGTTCGTCTCGCACTCGTTCAGCAACATCTCGCAATTCACTCTCGGGCGTTGGATCGTTTCCACCAGGAGCAAGAACACCGACCTTGATTGCTGGCTGCCGAAGCGTCACTTGCTCTACCTTCGGATCCTCAGACAGTTCCGGCATGCTCGGGATTCGATCCACTTCCGAGCGGATTTCTCCAAGCGTTTTCTGAACATCCTTTACAGACTCTTGGAGTTCAATGACACAAAAACCCATTCCCTCTTGGGCTACGCTTGTGAGTTTCTTAATGCCCGCCACACTCCTGCATGACTCTTCAATTTTCTGGCAGATTCCCTCCTCGACCTCTTCAGGAGATGCGCCTGGATACGGCACCGACACGAGGACTATCTCAAGCTCGAATTCTGGAAACACCTCCCGCCGCATGGAGGCGAAACTCATCACACCAACTGCAAGAATAGCTATCAGCAGTGTGTTCATCGCCGGCATATTCCGAACAGTCCAGCCGATGATCTTTTTCATGACATTAACCTGCCAAGGAACTTCAGATCAGGATGCATCCCGAGGCTCACTAAGTCTAGCTGGCCGAGTCGCTTCCCGATCTGGACGAGGCACCTCAACAATTGCCATGCCATCCCGAACGTTGGTAAGCTGACTGGTCACGACACGATCACCAGGCAGAAGCCCTGATGCCAGGCCATCAAAAATCACACGTCCGCCTGTGATAGCTAATGGACGAGGCTTTACGATAACAAGTTTTCCGTTCCGCATAACCCACACTTCACCAGTAGGCCGTTGCGCTTCTTCTGGAATCGACACGAGACCACTAGCACTCTCGACATGTACTCGAATCTCTACAAACATCCCCCTCATGAGTGTTCGTGGGGCTCCTGCCGGCAACTGTGGCATGATGGCGCCATAACGATCGATCGCCTTAACTGCAGCAGGGTCATTTACAAGGACACGGCATGGAAGGGTGCGTGTTTTTTGATCAAGCCCTCGCCCTTCTTGACGTGTAAGAACCCCCTGCCATTGATATTCTTGATCATTGAGCGTGTACATCACGGTCACACGTGTAGGGGGAAGGTCAAATGGACCTGCGTCTGTCGCCTCCACTGCATTCCTCCCGCTCCATAATCGCGCAACATCATGCATCCTGAGACTCAACTTCACCTCAGCTGCGCTGGTGTCCTCAACCGTCACCAAAGGCATTCCCTTGGAAACAAAAGAATCTTCTTCAGCTAACTCATCAACCACCATTCCTGTAAGTGGCGTCGTCACTTTTGTA
>JBDOMS010000521.1:0-2241 GCA_039831735.1 Pirellulales bacterium | reverse complement strand
CCAGACCCTCAGATTTTTTCTGAGGGTCTGGCTTGAACGTTGTTTTTGTCCCACTCCGTGTTGTCGTTCCCATTTTATGAACGGGCCCACTTGGTTCGCCGCGTTGATACTCCTGCTGCCACGCATGCTCGTCTCGAGATACTTCGACCTCGCACCACTCTGAAAGAAAATTCACAACAGTTACACCAACACCATGCAACCCTCCAGAAGTCTGATATGCACCTTTTTCAAACTTGCCACCAAATTTCAGAACGGTCATGACGCCTTCGAGCGTTGATACCTCTCGTTCCATTTCCTCAGACAACTGATCGTGGCGCTCAACTGGTATACCGCGCCCGTCATCCTCGACTGTCACGCTACCATCATTATTTACTACGACATTTATGTGTTTCGCGTGACCCGCCATGCATTCATCAATTGAGTTGTCCACAACCTCATAGACAAGATGATGTAACCCTCGTGACGTATTGTCACCGATATACATACCAAACCGTTCACGCACATGCTCGCGGTCAGAGAGATGCTTGAGGTCAGCCGACGTGTAGTCTGGATTATTCATATCATTAGACATTGAGAATCACCTCCAATTATCAGTGGCTTGAGTGCGTGCCTGCATCAGCACCAATTCGACAGCGAATGTCATGAATTTCCCTTTCAGGAAGAAGTTTATTGAGTCGCACAAGGACCTGACTTTTATGAAAACCCATTTCCTGAACATGAGCAGAGTGGGTAACAAAAACATCAAGAACACCCCGACGGATTGTCCCTGGTCGAGAATTTCCTCGTAGTGCCTCTGGTGCAGCCTCTTGCCATGCAGCCAGGAGTCCGGATGTTGCTTGCTCACAATCATATCCAGTTCTTGCCATCAGCCTTGTCAAAAGGGTCTTGATAGTTCGTGGACCAGATGAAGATTGAGGTGAAGGTTGTTGCATATTTAGTCAGCCGCCAGTGGCATAATAACGTAGCCATATCCATCGTCAGTACGACAAACACATGCACTTTGACCATCCGTAAGTTCAATATTTATGGACGTTGATCCATCTAACACACGAAGAAACTCACTAACAAAACGGGGATCCATTTTGATGATCACTGACGAACCAGAATGATCGATAGGCATTTCAATACGGCTTTCACCACTTTCGGCTGACTTCCCTGAAAGCACCAACTGCCCAGTTTCAAAAGTAAAATCTACACCTTTTGATTGCTCACTTGTCACGATGGCTGCCTGACGAACAGCAGCAAGAAGTGGACCGGCAATGATGCTGACGTGTACCGCTTCCGGACGATCAGGAAAGACGTCTCGCCAACGAGGAAAGCGACCTTCAACAAGTCTAGCTGATATGGTTGTAAGACCAGATTTTATGAGTATCTCACTAGTATGAACAGCGATTTGCACAGATGTATCTGAGCCTCCAAGACATCGTTCAATAAGAGTCATGGCCCGAGCAGGAACAATTGGCTGCACATCAGCAGGTGTACCTCCAACAGCTTCAGCCGGGCCTTCCATTTTCGCAAGACGACGACCGTCCGTACCAACTGCTATGACCCCGGTTGCAGAAAGTTCAACAAGTACACCACCAAGTGCAGAACGACTTGATTCATTATCTGTTGAAAACACAGTACGTTTGACTAACTCACGGACAAGAGGAGTCTTCACATCAAAGCAGGCTTCTTTTGGAAAAGATGCCACCGAAGGAAACTCTAGGGGATCTTCTGCTGGAAGCCTAAACTGACTTCGCGGAGCCTTCACCACAGATGCATTTCCATCAGACTCAATATCAAACACTGTTCCAGACGCACTTTCACGAACAATAGCCATCAGTCGACTACTTGGAAGGAGCACTGCGCCCTCAGCCGATGTCTCGACACCTTCGACTTCTGTTCTGATTCCCAACTCAAGATCAGTAGCAGAGAGTACAGCTGTTTCTTTTCCTGCTTCAATTTTTACATTTGTGAGAACAGGCTTGGGTGAACGGGATGGCACAACTGCCGCTGCAGTTTGTAATGCCGCTAATAAGGGTTCTTTTGTGCAACGAATTTTCATTGCTGTTTTTGATTTCCTTTCCTGAGAGCCTCTTTCTCAGATTTTTGACTTCCCTCAAGATGGCTCTTTTTTTCTTTTTTTGTCCTCTTTATTACCCTTTACTGTACTGGTTTTATGACGAACGAACATGGGCTAAAAATACGTTATTTTTTGATGTTTTGAGGTTGTCTTGCGGGTTCCTCGATTTCTTCTAG